>CALHTV010000198.1 GCA_938039765.1 uncultured Dictyoglomus sp.
ATAGGGTGGAGCTTTAAAGCTCCACCCTATCTTTTTTCTACTCTACAATAACTTCACTAGCAAATTTTCTTTTCTCTGTAATAACCCTACTTTCTAAAACCTCAAAAGCTCCAGAAAGCTTTATATCTTCCGAAGAACTTCCTATCATTACTTCAAAAACACCTTTTTCAACTATAAATCTCATAAACTCATCATAAAAAGCAAGTTGCTCTGGATATAATATAAAGGTGATTTTTTTGGCCTCTCCAGGTCTTAAATAAACCTTTTTAAATCCTTTCAATTCTTTTACTGGTCTCTCTAAACTTGCTATCTGGTCATGGATGTAGAGTTGCACTACTTCTTCTCCCTCTCTACTTCCAGTATTCTTAAGGGTAAAGCTTATCTCTATTTTTTCTAAAGAATTTACTTTTTCAGGAGTAATCTTCAAATCGCTATATTCAAAAGTAGTATAAGAAAGTCCATGCCCAAAAGGATAAAGAGGCTTTGCAGACTCTTCTATATAATCGCTAAAAGCAGAAGGCTTCCTGTTGTAGTAGACTGGAACTTGCCCCGTCACAGCAGGAAAAGATATAGGCAATTTACCCGATGGATTATAATCTCCAAATAACACATCTGCTACAGCATTTCCTCCCTCTTCTCCTGGATACCAGGCCTCTACAATTGCATTAAGATTTTCGTGTTCCCATTTTAGAGCTTGAGGTCTCCCATTAACTAAGACAAGTATTACTGGTTTTCCTAATTTATGAAGTTCTTTTAACAACTCTTTCTGCACTCCGAAAAGTTCTAGAGATGTTCTATCATTCCCTTCTCCTGAAATGCCCCTGTGGAATAAGCCGCTTTCCTCTCCCATGACTGCAATAATTACCTCAGCTTTCTTAGCCATTTCTATTGCTTCCCCAAACCCATCTTTTGAATCGCTAGTAATATCACAACCCTTAGCATAATATACTTGAGTATCATTTGATACTTTACTCTTAATTCCCTCTAAAATACTTACAGTATTTACAACACATGTGTCAGATATTTTTATTCCCTCTAAAGTTTCAGAAACTGCAGGAATATGGGCAGTATAACTATAATCTCCATGTAAATTACGCGTATTATCAGCGTTAGGACCTATAACTGCAATAGACTTAATATTCTTAGATAGAGGAAGTACCCCGTCATTCTTCAGAAGCACAATAGATCTTTTTGCTACTTCCCTAGCTAGTTCTCTAAATTGGGGAATATCAAAAACCTCATATACTTTTTTAGGATCTCTCTCTTCTTCTTCAAACAGTCCGAGAAGAAATTTAGCTCTTAAGACTCTCTCAACAGAAGTATTAATAACTTCCTCTGAAATTAGTCCTTCTATAACTGCTTGAATTAAAGGTTCTCCATAACAATCTAATTCAGGCAATTCAATATCAATACCAGCTTCTAAAGCTAAGATGGCAGCTTCTTTAGCATCCTTTGCGACCTTATGGAAATTCTCTAACATTCTTATTGCAGAGTAATCCGAAACAACAAACCCCTTAAAACCCCATTCCCATCTTAAAATTTTTGTCAATAAAAACTTAGAAGAGGCACAAGGAATTCCATCTATCTCATGATAAGCATTCATTAATGAACCAGCTTGTCCTTCCTTTATTGCAACCTCAAAGGGAAAAAGAAATACTTCTCGCAATTCTCTTTCTCCAATTTTTGCTGGTCCCAAGTTTCTTGCACCCTCAGAAATACCATACGCTGTGAAATGTTTTACTGTAGCTATAATTCCTTCCTTCCAATTCTCTCCCTGTAACCCTTTTACATATGCTGTCGCCATTCTAGAAACAAGATATGGATCCTCTCCAAAGGTCTCTTCTGTTCTCCCCCATCTAGGATCTCTTGGTATATCCAATACTGGAGAAAGTCCCTGATGTACTCCAACAGCTTTCATATGTTGCCTTATAACATCACTTACCTTCTGAATAAGCTCTGGTTCAAAGGTACTTGCCATGCCTATGGCTTGAGGAAAAGTAGTGGCTCCTTTTGCCATAAATCCACTTAGACATTCTTCATGAATAATAGCTGGAATTCCTAATCTTGTCTTTTCTTTTAGATATTTTTGAATTTTATTAGCAAGATCAACAGCTTTTTCAGGATCCACCCCTTTTTCTCCAGCTACTCTTGAGATTTGTCCAATCCCATACTTTAAATATTTTTCAGCCTTCTCTTCAGAGAAATTTCCATTTTCATCTACCAAATTTTTTCCGAAAACAGATTGGAGTTGGGCTACTTTTTCCTCAAGGGTCATTTTTGAAATTAAATCTTTGACTTTCTTTAATAACTCCTTTTCTTCCATAAATTAACCTCCTTTTAAGAAAAACGTTTTTATTAAAAATTATATCTTATTTTTGCTCAAAATAAAAGATAAAAAATTTACAATAAGGGTAAATATGTTTCTAACTCATAATTTGTAACTTGTCTTCTATAATTATCCCATTCAATCTTTTTATTTTCTATAAAGTTTTTAAATACATGCTCTCCTAACGCTTTCTTTACTACTTCACTCTTCTCTGCAAGCTCTATAGCCTCTATTAGGCTCCCTGGTAAACTCTCTATCCCTCTTTTTTT
>CALHTV010000199.1 GCA_938039765.1 uncultured Dictyoglomus sp.
TTTTAAAATTCTTCCATCTTTGTAGTATTCTACTTCTTGAGTCTTTTCAGTAAAGAGAAAAGAGGGTAAATATGGGGTGAGTTTAAATATTAACCTTTTGTTATTATCCAAATAGAAGGGATTTTTACCAAAGGACATTAAAATTAGCATATTATAAAACTCTGCAGTACTTCCTGAAAGTCTTGCAGAAAATCCTGCACCATGAATATTGGGATCAGGATTAGCACTACTCACTATAAAGGATACATTCTCAAATATACTTCTTTTATAAATTTCTGGATTCATAAATGGTACAAGGCAATTTTTTATTTCTTTAAAGAATATTTCTGGATTTGTTTTTAAGATTTCAAGAAGATGTTTGTATTCTAAATGGAGGAATATGCTCTCGTTCTCAAGCCATCCTGGGAGGAAGGCTTTTATTCTTCCGATTTCAAGAGGGGCTTTTTCTAAGGAAGCGTTTACCTTATACATGCCAAGTTTTTTATCATACAAATCTGTTTCTTTTATTCTTTCTATAATTTCTGTCTTCTTTTTTTCGTCTCTTTCAGATTTTAAAAAGTGAACTTGTCCTTCAAGGAATAAAGGTAAAGATTTTCTTTCAAATCTTTTAGGTTTTATTATTTTTTTATCCTCTTCCTCTATTAATTCAAACTCTACGAGATCATAATAGAAATATGTATGATAAAGTTTATTTTCTTCATCATAGGCATTTTTTAATTCTCTTTCGATTTTTTCCAAAAACAAGTCTAAATATTTATTAATCTCTGACAATTTTATTGAGATCTCTTCTCCGTCTATTCCAAATCTTATCTTTTCTCTATAAACTTCCCTTGCTTCAGAAGCTTTGTCCCAGAATTCAAAATTTGAGATTTTTCCTTCAAGGTTTTTTTGGGTTATTTCCAAGATAGAATTTAGAAGGGTATATACTTCAATAGGTAGATTAATTTTTTCTTCATATAATTGATATTTTTCCAGCCAATTTTTAATTAGTAAAATTAGTCTTTTTAATTCAAAGGTCTCATTCACTGAGGATCCAAATATTCCTGGAAGTCCATTTAATGCATCATTCCAACCTGGTTTCCCTGCTTCCATCTCAATGCCAATATTGTCAGGATCTAAAGTGGAATATTTTATTAGGCATAGGGTAAAGAGTTTAGATAATAGGTTTGTATAATAAATATCTCCCTTTCCATAATTTTTCCTTACTTTATTAGGTTCTATATCTCTTGATTTTATAAGTCTTAATTTTTCCTCATCTTTTACTAAAGATCTATATTGTCTTACTCCTCTTTCTGTTGATACATATCTTTCTCTTCTTGGAAGGACTCTTTCGTAATTGTCATAATAGGTAAATAATTTAATCTTTAGGAGTAATTCCTCCATCTTATCAGGAAATAGGGCTTCAAAGCTTTCTATTAAATCAAGATTATAAAACCAGTGGTCTATCCAATAGCCTTCTCCAAATTCTGCATCTTCAATTTTTTTACTATTCGTAATAAGGAAAGCAATAAATTCTATTAAGTCTCCTTTTTTAAGTTGGAAATTGTACTTTTCTAAAATTTTTATAACATCATAAGGAATAAAGGGCTTTTGGATTGCCTCTTCTATTTCTTTTCTTACACTTTCCTTGAGCCAATCTTTTAGATCTTCTTTTCTTCCGTCAAAAATGTATTTAACTCCCTTTACTACTAAGGGATTGTATCCATCAAGTTGAAGGAGATTCATAAAATATAAAATGTTAAAATATTCTATATTAGGATTAAAGTATAAATCGTTTCTTCTATTTTGATTTATGTCACGAAAATTGGCATTTCCCTGAGAAAAATAGTTTGCTTCAAGTCTAAAGAAGTTATAGTCTCTTTCTAAATCACCATGTTTTCTTGAAAAAAGATAAATTACTTCTTTTTTATTTTTATATTCTAGGGTGACAGGAAATCCTCCTCTTAAAATATTGTCTAAGAAACTTTGTCGTGTATAGGAGTTAAATTCTTTTGAAGAGGTGTGCACAAAGGAGTAATCTATAATTTCCCTTATTAAGTGTTTATTTTCTTCAGCTTTTCTTTTTATAAAATCATTATTCATATATTTTTTAGAAAGTTCCTTTAGTTGAGAAAGAGAGTTTGCTTTTCCTATAAGAGAAGTTATGGTTTTTTCTTCTTTAGGATTTAAGGTTAAAAAGGCATAGGAGAAGGCTGATGGGGTTCTATTTCCATAATATGTTGGGGGAGATAATTTGAAGTTTTTATCTACAAAAGCTTTTGGATAACTGAAATCAATTACAGGGAAGAATATTAGCTCGGGATCTACCAAAACGGGAAGGGGCTTTTCTTCTTCTGAAAAGGCAAAATAGAAATGTCCTTCCTCTATGGGTTTTACTTCAGTTACATCTTGGAAGGAGGAGCAAAGCCTGTAATAAGGTATATTCTCTTCTAAATTATCTACTCTATACCAAGCTTCTATAGTTCTTGACATATTTTTCATTACTTCATTGGTTAATCCATAGGGAAGAATTTGGGGAAGCCCATCAATAACTTCGAGTTTTATAGTTTTGTCCCCATCATTTTTTATATTTAATATGCGTATTAAAGCACCTATAGGTTCAGAGGGTAAAGTAAAGTAATTTACTTGGCAGGAAAGGCTTAGAGTTTTGTTTATTTCAAATATAGTAAGATCGTAGGGAGTAATACTCATTTTATTTTCTATCTCAAAATTTTGGTTTCTTGGAAAGAAGGGTTCATAAATTTTACCATCTATTTTTATAAAAGTTCTAAAACCATAAATTGGGGTGAGTCGATAGGATTTGTTTGCAGGATGGAATTCAAGAATTGCTCCATCTTTACTTTCAAATCCAAAGCTTGCAATACATTGCCCTCGATTTACGTAGAAACACCACATAGGTATTCCAAGGATTCCTGATATTCCTGGAAGAAAACTTGAAAGGGGAAAGGCAAAATTATAGTTGTAAATATTAAAGGTTAATTCTTTTTGAGGGTCAACCTCATATTTAACCTGAGGATTCATAAATTCCTCCATATATTCCTCCCTTTATAATCTTATGTTTTTATTATAATAGATAAAGTAAAAGGTTCAAAAAATTCTTAGGGGGATTTTATCATGAAAAAGAGAGTAAGTTTTAGTTTTCTCTTAGTCTCTATTTTTGTCTTCTTTATATTTCAGGTAGTTTCAGAGACAACAGAAATTAAGTTCTTGGAGGCAAAAGTTGTAAAGGTAAGACTTATTGGAGTAAATTGTCCGGAAAGCACTATTAGACTTGATCCTTATGGAAAAGAGGCTTGAGATTTTACTAAAAAATGGCTCACTGATCGCAAGATTTACTTAGAGTTTGATGTTCAGCAAAGGGATCATTATGGTAGATTTTTGGCTTATATCTCGTTAGAACCCCCTAAGGATATTAATGAAGAAGAGAATAGAAATAAAATGTTTAATGCCATCTTGCTTCTTGAAGGTTATGCTCAGGTAATGACCATTCCGCCTAATTTAGGTATATGGATTATTTTGTTAAATTTCAGAAAGAGGCAAGGGAGAGTAATAAGGGATTATGGAAGATTGTAGAGACAATAAAACCTAAAAGCGAGAAGGTATTTTCTGAAGAGTTAACAAGGATAATTAGAGAAGATTTAGAGAAAAGGAAAGTATTAATTAATAGTATATACACCTTTGATATTGAGGGATCCTCTCAAAGTGTAGCTTCATATGTTATTCCAGAAGGGATTATAATTGTCCAAAAGGGTAGATCAGGGAGTTCTTTTTTTATAGAGAACTTTATTCTACTATTTACAAGAATAGATGATGCTTTTGCGAATAGTAATTATCCTAAGGATATTAATATTAATATCTATATGGAAATCCCACAAGATTACTCTTTGATAGTAAAATTGCCTGTAGGAATAATTTATGAATATCTAATGGGAAAATTTCTGATTTAGATCTTCGTAAAAATTGTCTCATTTGTTTAAATGGTAGAAAAATTCCTAGAGAAAAGATTTTTCTTATATTACGTTGGGAGTGTAAACTCTAATGTCGTGCATTATCCCTGGTGCAGATACATAGATCGAATTAAGGAAGAAAATAAAATTTATTTCGAATCAATGGAAGAGGCCATATCAAAAGGATATAGAAGTTGTGGAGAGTGTAAACCTTAATAATGAATTTAACAACTTTAAATTAAGATTGAAAATGAAAAATAATAAGGAGGAAGAAGTACTGGATTTTTCTTCTTCCTCCTTTAGGATTAACCAAGGATAATTTCTATATCTGATCTTTTATCCTCAATATTGATCTCTTTTCCAAGATATTTTATTTTAAACATCTTTCTTTCAGAATTATAGCCCTTATGGATGTAAGATATTTTGAAAAGTTCATCTTTTAGCTTAAATCTAATCAAATTATATTCACCCATCTCATATCCCCATGTTAAACCATCATCCTCGTAATATAGGAATTCTCCCTCTCCTGGGTATACTAAAAGTTCTAGTATTTCATTCTTCTTTTCTCCTACATAGTTTTGGGTTTCCCACATAGGGATTATACTTCCTGCTTTAACAAAAATTGGAATAATCTCTAATGGCGCTTTTACAAGGATGTATTCTCTTCCGTCATAAGCCTTCATACTCCAAAAGTCGAACCATTTTCCTCTGGGAAGATAAACTATTCTTGCTCTTTGACCTTCCTTATAAACAGGAGCTACAAGAATGTTAGATCCTATCATAAATTCATCATCATTGAATATGCATTCTTCATCCTCAGGGTACTCAAGAATAAGAGCTCTAAAAATAGGAGTCCCTTTTTCTTTTGCTTCATAAAAGAGAGAGTAAAAATAAGGAATTAATTTATATCTCAAATTGATATATTTTTGGGAAATTTCTTCTATTTCTTTCCCAAAAGTCCAAGGTTCTTGGGGTTTTGTGTTTAATTCTGAATGATTTCTTAAAAAGGGATAAAATATTCCAAGTTCAATCCACCTTGCAAAAAGTTCAGGAGTACAATCAAGGCCAAACCCTCCTACATCTGCTCCTACAAAGGGTACGCCTGAAATTCCTAAATTTTGGAGCATAGGAATACTGATATATAGGTGTTCCCACCAGCTTTTATTATCTCCAGTCCAGACTGCTGAATATTTTTGAACTCCTGAAAATCCTGCTCTAGTTAATATTAAAGGCCTAATATTAGGTTTTGTTTTTTTCCATCCTTCAAAGCTTGCTTTTGTCATAAGGAGTCCATAAACATTATGAATTTCATCGTGGGTGAATTCGCCCTTTTCTCCATGAATTATGTCCTTCGGAAAAGTTTTTTCGTAAAATATTTCGTCACTATGTTCTGAAAAAATTCCCCAAAAGGTATTATTTCTTTCGAAAGACTTTGAGAAACTTTCAACAGGATGGGGAAAGGAGGAGGGTTCGTTCATATCATTCCATATTCCTGAAAATCCAATCTCAGTAAATTTTCCCTGTTTTTCTCCCCACCACTTTCTAACCTTTTCTTTCGCAAAATCAGGAAAAACACATTCTCCAGGCCACACATAACCTGTATAAATCTCACCAGTAGATTTTTTGCAAAAACAGTTCTTTTCTATTCCTTCTTTATAGATATCGTAATTAATATCCTTTTTAACTCCTGGATCTACAATTGGTACAGTTTTAAATCCTATTTCATTTAATTTTTTAACCATTTCTTTTATATTTGGAAATCGATCTTCATTAACAGTGAAAACTTTGAAGTCTTCCATATAATCTATATCTAAATAAATTACATCACAAGGAATATTTTTTTCTCTAAAAGTCCTTGCTAAATCCATAATTGTATCTCTATTCTTATATCCCCATTTAGATTGCTGATAACCAAGGGCCCATATGGGTGGCATGTAATATCTTCCTGTAAGATAAGTATAATCCTCTATTATCTCTTTAGGTGTAGGACCATATATGAAATAATAATCTAATTCTCCATTTTCAGCATAGAAGTAATAATATTCTGGATTTTCTTCTCCTAGATTAAAATATGCTCTAAAAGTATTGTCAAAAAAGATCCCATAGGAGTACTCAGGATTCCAAGCTAAGAAAAAGGGATGAGATTGATATAGAGGATCAGTATGGGGATAATGATGAGGATCATCTGTATTCCAGTTTACAAATTTTTTGCCTTTTTTATTTAATCCTCCCATCTTTTCTCCTAAACCTAAAAAAGCTCTCTCTTTAATAAATTTCTTAAAAGAGAAAACTTTATTTTTATATCTGGCATACCCTAA
>CALHTV010000200.1 GCA_938039765.1 uncultured Dictyoglomus sp.
CATAAATGCTATAAAAATGACTGTTGCGAGAAAATGATTTTTTAATATGTGCAAACTATACAGTAACATCTTTTTTGTTTTCATTTTTTATAGACAAATACCTCCTACCAAAGAAAATTTGCTGCATCTGTAATTATATCAAAATTTGCAATTGAAATAAATTAGATATATACTTTTGATAGTGTCAAGATTTTGTAGGGAAATTTTTTATTAAAATACATCTGCATTCAAGAAATCTCCATTAATTAAACTCTTCAGTACTTTATACTTCAAATCAACTTTCCCTCTTGCTAAAATTGGCACATTATTCCTCGTCTCTTCAATCTGCCTTTTTATCTTCTTAATGCCCTTTCTCACAATTTCTTTCAATACCTTTTCTTCTCTTTCCTCTTTTCTACAAACCTCTCTCAAATATGCTTCTTTCAAATCTACACCATTATACTTCAAGCTCAATATCTTTACCATTACTTCTGCACCTTCTTCACTCCATCCTCTTGGTCTTGAACTCAGCCTATCTGCTAATACATGGCTTACATGTCCTTCTGCACTACATCCTTTCACAATCCTATTATCTAACTCTAATACTATATTATCCCAGTGATTGGCTATATATCTCCTACCCTCTCTTATCCTCTTCAACCCTCTTCTATCACCTTTAGCCTTTCCCATGGCTCTTTCTACCAATCCCTCAAACTTCTCCCTATCCTTATCTCTCAATGCTTCTACTATCCCAGCAAATATTTTTCTATCTCCACCACTTATCTTAATTGCTTCTCTCATTAAATGAAACCTGTCTAACACAAATTCCGCACCTACTACCCATTCAAGCCCTTCCTTTATCCATGCCGCTCCATCTCCCAACAAATATATCTTCTCTATCTTCTCCGTCTCATAGTGTCTCTCTATATATTCACTTACCTTTGACCAAAAATCTTCCGGTTTATCTTTTATACTACTAAAATAATGTACTCCTTTTAATTCATTCCTTTTTGCAACCCCTCCACTTTCTCTATACCCCTCATTTATGTATGCAAGCTTTGCTATCTTCTTCACTCCGTTCTGTAACGATATATGATCCTCATCTGCCTCTATGTAAAGTTCTTTTACCACTTTCTTACTACCATCAGTTCCTCTTTTATTACCCTCTATTTTGTCTAACTTGGCTACATCTATCTTTTTCAATATGTTCATTACACTTTGTCTTGTAATTTTTCTCGGGTGTTAAAATAAAATTGTGTCTGGGGTATAATAAGATCATAAAGGAGGCTGGTAATTATGGATAAAAATACTTATTATCAAACAGTCAAAAATATGGCGGTTGAAAAAGTATTAAATCAGTATTGCTCTGATTCGGACCCATCACGCCCTGCTCTGAAAAAATTGCTGGAGGATTTACTTGACTGGTTTATGTTGTCTGAACGCCAAATCTATATCTTGAAAAACGAGAACGACAAAGGTAACGGCTTTTATGATAGAAAACTTGCCACACCTATGGGTAACCTGGAAATCTCTGTCCCAAGAACTCGCACCGGCAATTTCAGACCCCACATCCTCCCTGAACCCTATAAAAGGGTAGATGAATCCTATACGGACCTTCTTATGTCCCTTGTTGTCAACGGTTATTCGGAATCTTCACTCTTAAATACCCTCAAAAGCCTCAATCTTCCTTATTCTGACGATGAACTCAATAAAATCAAAGATGACCTAAAAAGTGAATTGGACCTTTTCAAGCAACGGGAATTACCCGAATCGGTGTTTGCATTATTTCTCGATGCCTATCACTGTGAGATAAAAGACGGCTCAAAAGTAAAGAAAGCCGCATGCTACATAGTCCTTGGCATTGATATGGAAGGTAAGAAAGACATCTTTGGCCTTTACACCTTCTTCGGCAAAGAAAACAGAGCCGATTGGAACAAGGTCTTTGAAGACTTGATAAACCGCGGTCTTAAACGAGTTTTAGTAGTTGTAAGTGATGATTTTTCAGGGATTATCGAGACCGTCAAAGCTGTATATCCATATGCTGACCATCAGCTCTGTTTTGTACATCTTCAAAGAAATATCCGCAAATACATGACCAAAGCTGATGCTTTAGAGTTCAATAAAGAACTCGATAAAATAAAGTTTTCTTCTTCCTTTGATGAAGCTATTCAAAAGTTTTATGACCTTTGCAGTAAATTTAAGAGTAAATATAGCCGATATATAAACATTCTCATGGAGAAAGCAGAGCATTATATGGCTTTTACTAAATACCCTGAATCCTTGAGGAAGCATATTTATACTACCAACAGTGTAGAGAGCATCAACAGTCTGGTTGAAAAAATTCGGATAAGATCGGGTGGTTACTTTAACTCTGTCGAGGTATTAGAAATTAACATATATTTACAGAGGGAGAGCTTAAGGCGAACAAAATGGAAAAAAGCGGCGCCAATGATAAATGCTCATATTTATGAAATACAACAAATTTTCCAGTTACGTTACTTCAATCAGACACAAAATTCTTGACAACTCTCACATCTATCTTTTTCAATATGTTCATTACACTTTGTCTTGTAATTTTCTCTACCCCTAATACTTCTTTGGCTGCTTTTTCATACGACATCTCCGCTACCTTATCAAATATTGCTGCTTTGACTGCCTTGTCTATCCTTTGGTATTTCTCTATCCCTAAAATTTCATCTGCTAAATACACATAACCGTTTCCTTCTTTATTCTTGTAATATGTCCTTATATATTCCACATCTCCAAATATTGTCTTTATACTCCTCTTATCTTTCCTTACAACTTCATACTTTACCTTTCTCTTCTTTTCATCCCTCACAATTTCATCTACAAAACCACATGCCTCTCTTATCATCTCTTTCCCTATCTCATCCATCTTCTCCTTCAATTCCATTGAATACCTCGCTATATCTTTTTCACCTTTTAATATCTCTATTATCCCTTCCCCAAATTTATTTAATAGCTCCTCTATTTTTGCTATAATATTATCAATCATTTTGCTCCCTCCTTCGGTTTGTTTTCTCTTTTGTTGTTGTCTTTTTAGTATATTATTTTAAATTAATCTTTCTATTTTACCAAGAGGAGGGAGCTTTTTTCCATCTCAAATCCTATAAATATTTTACACTAAGCTATAATCCCATCCCAGTCTAAGTTGCCATACCCTACTTCAAACATTTCCTGCTTGGAATCTTCTATCATTCCCATATCTTTCAGGTGAACAAGAGGTGCTCTTCCTTCTAAGCTTCTTATCCATTTCTCAGGGTTTGCACCCGCAAACTGAACCCAGTAAGTATCAATC
>CALHTV010000201.1 GCA_938039765.1 uncultured Dictyoglomus sp.
GGCAAAGATCACTATAAAGCTTATGAAGGGGGTAGAAAAACTATTTATTATTCTTGATATAGTATAATTTTTAAAATTTTTATCAAGAAAAACCTGCTTGATACCTTTTATATATTCTTTTAACGGAATGTCATCTTTTTCTTCTTCATCAGGAACCTCTCTGGTTAGGGCTAAAAATATAAAAGAGATAAGTAAAGCAATACTAGCACATAAAAAAGTATAGCCGAAATTCTGAGGAAATGGATAGCGAGAAAGGATTACTCTTGCAAGTCCAGCACCACCTACTCCCATTATAGCCCCAAGACCATTTCCTACAGCAAAGAAGGCTCCTCTTTTATTAGGATTTATGACCTTTCCTATCATAGCCATCCAAGGAGGACCTAAGAATCCCATAGAAAAAGTGGCAATTCCTAACATAAGAAAAGACAAGTATAATGCGAGTCTAGGGTTATTAGGAACAATAAAGAAGGCTATTAAAGCCATAAAAAGATAAGGCAATCGCTCTCCCATAGTTACTTTAAGTACTAAATCTAACTTTCTTTTATAATTTTCTGAGTATTTAGCTCCTATAATTGCTGGTATGGCCCATCCTAAGTTTGCAATAGCCGGTATAAATCCTATCTCGATATTTCCTGCTCCTAAATGTTTAGCAAAAAGGGGTAGAAGGGTTTGAATAGAACCAAATGTCATTCCTAAGCTGAAAAGTGCGTAGTCAATACTATCTACTATAAAGTTCCAGCGATAATCTTTTTCTTTCAAGCCCATAGATTGTATAATACCAAATTTTCAAGCTTAAAGTAAGAGTGAATTTGAAGGGAAGAATAATATATAATTAATTCTATAAATTTTTAGGAATATCAAGGAGGGAAAAAATAATGGGGAAATTGAAAGGGAAAAACCTACTTTCTATTTTAGATCTTACCCGTGAAGATCTGGAGAAAATTTTTCACCTTGCTCAGGCTCTAAAAGCTGAATATTACGCTGGAAAGAAGATACAGGATTATTTAAGAGGTAAGACTGTAGCTCTATTTTTTGAGAAGCCCTCTACAAGAACAAGGATATCTTTTGAGGTAGGAGTGTATCAATTGGGGGGATATCCGTTATACTTAAATGCTCAAGAGATGCAGTTAAAAAGAGGGGAGACAATAAAGGATACTGCTATGGTTTTGGAAAGATATGTGGATGGAATAATGGCGAGGGTTTTTTCTCATAATACTCTTTTAGAACTAGCGGAATTTGCTCGAATTCCGGTCATAAATGGACTTTCAGATCTGGAACATCCTTGTCAAATTATCTCAGATTATTTTACTATCATCGAGAAAAAGGGTTTTAAAAAATTAAAGATTGTCTATCTAGGGGATGGTAATAATGTTGCTAATTCTTTGATATTAGCAGGGGCTTTATTGGGAATGAATGTAATTTGTTCTTCTCCGAAAGATTTTCTTCCTCCTAAAGAAATTGTAGAAAAAGCTATAGATTTGGCTAGAAAGTATGGAGGGAAAGTGGAAATAATAGAGGATCCAAAGGAGGCAGTTAAGGATGCAGATGTATTATATACTGATGTTTGGATTAGTATGGGACAAGAAGAGGAGAGAGAAATTAGAAAGAAAGTTTTCCCTCCCTATCAGCTTAATATGAATTTGGTTTCTTTAGCTAAAGAAGATGTAATTATTATGCATTGTCTTCCTGCTCATCGAGGAGAAGAGATAACTGATGAGGTTATAGATGGACCTAATTCGGTAGTTTTTGATCAAGCAGAAAATCGTCTACACGTTCAAAAGGCAATTATGGCTTTAATTATATAAGTGTTTCCTATTTGCTAAATGATGGGTATCGTAGTAAAATTTTAAAAAGATTAGACAAGAAATTTTTGGGGGTTTATGAGGAAAGCATTTATTAAGCTTTCAATATTGTTTGGCTTTTTTGTTTTGCTTCTTGTTTTGTCCTCTTTAAATTTTTTTAAGATTTGGGAAAAGCAAACTATCGACTTAAGATTTCAAATAAGAGGAGAAATTAAGCCATCGGACAATATAGTTATTATTGGGATTGATGACCATTCAATTGAAGAAATTGGGAATTGGCCATGGAAAAGAGAAATTCATATTAAACTCTTGGATATATTAAAATTAGAGAGGCCAAAGTTAGTAGTTTTTGATATACTTTTTGACACCTCTTCTCCCTTTGATAAAGACTTTGCAAAAAAGATAAATTCTTTTAATAAAGTAGTTCTTTCAAGCTATTTAGCCACTTATTTTGATAAAAGATTAAAGGTAAATGTTTTGTCTTTGAAAGAACCTGTAAATACTCTAAAGATTTCTTCATTGGGAAATGGTTATAGTAATTTATATATTGATGATGATAATAAAGTTCGTAGGGTAAAAATTTATGAGTCTACGCCTTCTGGAGTTAAGTATTATTCTCTACCTCTTGTGGCTTATAAGTTTATCAAAAATGAAAGTTTTTCAAAGTTAACTTTGTCTTTTCCTTCAGACTTTTACATAAATTATAGAGGAGGAGAAGGGAGTTTCAAAATTTATTCCTATGTAGATATTCTGAGAAAAAATTTTCCTATGAATACTTTTAGAGATAAGATAGTCTTAGTAGGAGCAATAAGTCCAGTTTTGAAAGATATATTTTTACATCCCTTCTCAGGATATAACTCTAAATTAGGTTTTCCATATAGCTATATGCCTGGTGTAGAAATTCATGCTAATGTTCTTGACAATCTTTTGATGAGAGATTTTTTAGTCCCTATATTTGTGCCTTTTGGCGTAATTATAAATTTTATTTTAGTCTTTTTTACAGGTATTTTATTAGGAAAGAGAATTTTCTTAAATATTTTTATAGTTATCTTAATTATTTTTACTTATTTTATGATCAGTTACCGTAGTTTTATTGACGGTATAGTTTTACCTGTTGTTGCTCCATCCTTAGGTGTTGTCTTTGCTTTTTTAGGGAACTTAATTTACTTAAATCTTATACCTAAAGAAAAGTTAGAAGGTGCAGTGATTAAGGGGAGATACAAGATAATTAAAAAACTCGGGGCAGGAGGCATGGCTACAGTTTATTTAGCTATTGATAAAAATACTAATAAAGAAGTAGCTATTAAGATTCTTCATCCTCAATATACAGAGGATAAAGAGGTTTTGGAAAGATTCTATAGGGAAATAGAGACTTGTAAGATTTTGAATCACCCTTATATAGTGAAAGTTTTAGACCATGGGAAAGAAGAATACGTTTATATGGTGATGGAGTATGTCAAAGGAAAGGATCTTAAGAAGATATTAGAAGAAAAGAAAGTAATTCCTCTATCCATGGCTATTCAGATTGTTAAGAAGGTTGCAGAAGCCTTAGCTTATGCTAGTTCTAAAAATATAGTACATAGGGATATAAAACCTCAGAATATTATGATAACTGATGATGGAAAAGTTAAAATTATGGATTTTGGCATAGCCCGTGTTGGAGGACTTTCTACTTTGACTCAAACAGGTGTGTTTATGGGGACTCCCCAATATGCTTCTCCTGAACAATTAGAGGGGAGAAAGGTAGATATAAGATCTGATATTTTTTCTTTAGGTATTGTTTTTTATGAGATGTTAACAGGAGTGCTTCCCTACTCTCAAGAGACAACTATATCTCTTATATTGAAGAGATATCAAGAGGATCTACCTGATGTGAGAACTTTAAATCCTAATATTCCTGAAGGTATTGCTAAAATTATAGAGAAAATGACTGCTAGATTTCCTGAATTTAGATATCAAACTCCTGAAGAACTTATAGAAGATTTAGAAAGAGGTTATCCTCTTCATCCCTTTGAAAAGAAAAATATAACATCTACTGATACTGTTATTAAGAGAGATAAAGATAATTTAGATTAGAGACATTTAAAAACTAAAACTACATCTCCCAACTGGATTATATCCCCATCATGGAGAAGTTCCTTGACTACCTTGATACCATTGACTAAAGTACCATTAGCACTTCCTAAATCTTCTATAAAATACCTATCTTCAGAGCGAATTATCTTAGCATGGAAACGAGAGACAGTAGGATTTGGAATGATGATATCGTTTCCTTGTTCTCTCCCTATAGTAGTTTCTTCTTTTACAATTTTAAAATCTTTTCCTCTATCCTCTCCATGTTTTATTATTAAATAAGCCCAATTTATAGGTAGAAGAGTTGTATCTAATTTCATTGTATTTGATACACTTGGAATTTGAGCCCCCTTTTCCAATTTAGGAATTTTTTCTTCCTTTTCTCTTTGAGTTCTGAGCCTTAAATATATATCAATTCCTAAAAGGATAATAACAAAGATGAGAAAAAAGATCATAGAAAATTCCTCCTTCCCTTTTTTCCTAATAAGTTTATTATATATGTTTAAGCTCTTTTAAACAATATTGTTAAAGTTTTTTTAATTTATGTATAAATATTCATTTTTATGGTATAATTTTTCAAAATATACAGGGAGGTAAAAAATAATAATGAGCAAGGAAAAAGTAGTATTAGCATATTCTGGTGGTTTAGATACCTCAGTGGCTATTAAATGGCTTATGCAAAAATATTCATTAAATGTGATAACCCTTACTGTAGATATAGGACAGGGTATTGACCTAGAAGAGGTTAAAAATAAGGCGGAAAATTTAGGGGTTGAAAAGGCCTATGTCCTTGACTTAAAAGAAGAATTTGTAAAAGATTATATAATTCCTGCAATAAAAGCTAATGCTATGTATGAGAGAGCATATCCCTTAGCTACGGCTCTTTCACGACCTCTTATAGCAAAATACTTAGTAAAAATTGCCAAGGAAAATCATGCTAAATATGTAGCTCATGGCTGTACTGGTAAAGGGAATGACCAGGTTAGAATTGACTTGGGAGTAAAGGCTTTAGCACCTGATTTAGAGATTATCGCACCTGTTAGAGAGTGGGGTTTTTCTAGAGAGGAAGAAATTGAGTATGCTATTGAGAACAATATTCCTGTTCCTGTTTCAAGAAAAAATCCCTTTAGTATTGATGAAAATTTATGGGGAAGAAGTATAGAAGGTGGAATTTTAGAGTATCCTTATCAGGAGCCTCCTGAAGAAATTTTCCAATGGACAAAGTTACAAAAAACTGAACCCTCATATATTGAAATTACCTTTGAGAAAGGTATTCCTGTAGAACTTAATGGGACTAAAAAGAGTCTTATAGAAATTATAGAAGAATTAAATAAAATTGCAGGGGCTTATGGGATAGGAAGAATTGATCATATAGAAAACAGATTAGTAGGAATAAAGTCTAGGGAAATTTATGAGGCTCCATCGGCTGTGATTATTATAAAGGCTCATGAAGTCTTGGAAAGTATGGTTCTTCCAAGAGAACTTTCTCATTTTAAGAAGATTCTTGAGGATAAGTATGCTGAGTTGGTTTATTATGGACTTTGGTTTGATCCTTTTAGAGAAGCCCTTCAAGCTTTCATAGATAAAACTCAAGAAAGGGTTACAGGTAGAGTAAGAATTAAATTGGTTCCTTGGAATTTCTTTATAGTGGGTAGAGAGTCTCCTTATTCTTTATATGATTATAGCCTTGCTACCTATGATAAAGGGAGTACTTTTTCTACAGAATCCGCTGTGGGTTTTATAAAACTTTTTGGACTTCAAAATTATCTTTATGCTTTGAGGGGAGAAAAGAATGATTAAGGCAGGAATTGTAGGAGCTTCAGGTTATGTTGGCTTAGAGCTTACAAGAATTCTTTTTAAGCATCCAAAGATAGAGAAACTTTATCTTTTTTCAGATCACTTTGAAGATCTTAGGTTATTTAATGATGAAAAGATTTTTGTCACTAGTAGAAGTTCTTATAAAGAATTGGTAGATACCATTGATATAGTATTTTTTGCTTTAGGAAGTGGGGAAACTCTAAAGATACTAAGTGAGGATAAGATTCCAGAAAAATTTATAGATCTAAGTGCTGATTTTAGATTTAGGAATCCAAGTGAATATGAAAGGGTTTATGGTGTTAAGCATGTGTTACCCGAGGTCTTAGAGAAAACGGTATATGGTTTGCCTGAAATTTTTAGAGAAAGGATAAGAAATGCAAATTATATAGCAAATCCTGGATGCTATCCGACAGCTTCTCTACTTGGCCTTTATCCTTTGATAAAAAATAATCTAACTTATGGGAGTGCTATTATTGATGCTAAATCAGGCATCTCAGGAGCAGGAAGAAAACCTTCTGATAAGAATTTATATGGTAATATTGCAGAAAATTTCCAGGCCTATTCCATATTGAATCATAGGCATCAACCTGAAATAGAGGATGTAATCAAAGAAATTGGGTATTTAAAGATCTTATTTGTTCCTCAGCTTATTCCTACCTTTAGAGGGATTTTTGCTTCTATATATGTTCCTCTAAGAGAGGAGGTTTCTTCGGAAGAACTTTTTCTTGTTTATGAAGAGACCTATAGAAAGGATATTTTTATAAAGCTTTTGCCTCCCTCTTGTTCTCCTGAGTTAAAGAAAGTTAGAGGTACAAATTGGGCTATTATTAGTACTCAAGTAGATAGAAATACTAAGAATGCAGTTATATTTGTGGCTATAGATAACCTCATAAAAGGGGCAGCAGGTCAGGCAGTACAGAATATGAATATTATGTTTGGCTTTGATGAAAAAGAAGGCTTAGATTTTCTTCCTTTATATCCTTAATTTAAAAAGAGGTTAAAAGCCATGAGTTGGAAGGAAGAAATGATATATCTTACAGATATAAAAGGGGTCAAAGCTGCTGCAGTTTCTTGCGGTTTAAAGGAAAACGACAGACTAGATTTAGCTTTGATTGTTTTTGATAAACCAGTTTTTGCTGCTGCAATGTTTACAAAAAATTCTGTAAAAGCAGCACCTGTGATAGTTTCAAAACAGCATTTGGAGAAATATGGGCTTATTCAAGCTATAGTGATAAATAGTGGACAGGCAAATGCGTGCACGGGAGAAAGAGGTATAAAGGATGCAGAGTTTATGGCAGAAGAGGTTGCAAAGAAGCTCGGAATTGAAAAGGAGTTAGTTTTTATAGCTTCTACAGGCAAAATAGGAGCATATTTAGAAAGAGAAAAAATAGCATATGGTATTGATCTTGCTTTTAAAAATCTCTCTAAAAATTCAGGGAAAGAGATAGCTGATGCAATAATGACTACAGATACTTTTCCTAAAATTTTTGGAGTTCGAAACGGAGAAGCAATCATTTCTGGAATAGCCAAGGGTGCAGGTATGATACATCCTGATATGGCTACCATGTTAGTATTTATAGGTACTGATGCCATGATAGAGGGGAAATCTTTAAAAAATATTCTCAAAAGTAGTGTTGATAAATCCTTTCATCAAATAAGCGTAGATGGTTGTAGTAGTACTAATGATACTGTACTTCTTTTCTCTACAGGGGAGAAAAAGATAGGGTTAGAGACTTTTAAGAGAGGACTTGATATGGTAAGTCAAAATTTAGCTAAAATGATTGCAAAAGACGGTGAAGGTGCCAGAAAGTTAATAGAAGTTAGAGTTGAAAAGGCAAAAAGTCAGAAGGTGGCAAAGGTTATGTCTAGGGCAGTTATTATGTCGAATTTAGTGAAAGCTGCAATAGCAGGTGGCGATGATAACTGGGGAAGAGTATTAGCTAGTATTGGACAAACCGGCTATCCTTTGGACCTTAATAAAATAGAGTTATATATAGGGGAGTATTTAGTCTTTGCAAAAAATGAACCCTTAAGGTATAATTCACAGGAAGCTAAAAAATATTTACGAGAGGAAGAGATAATAATCAGAATAATACTAAATGAAGGTAAATATAATGCTTTTGCATGGGGATGTGATCTTACTGAAGATTATGTGAGGATAAATGCATATTATAGAACATGAGGTGAAAAAATGGAGGATAGATTTTTTCCAATATATAAAAGGTTTAAACCTGTTTTTGTGCGTGGAGAAGGTGTTTGGTTAATAGATGAAAATGGTAAGCGATACTTAGATTTAAGTAGTGGAATAGGAGTTAATGCCTTAGGACATGCTCATCCAGAAGTGGTCAGAAGGGTAAAAGAGCAGAGTGAGAAACTCTTTCATGTCTCAAACCTATTTTACAATTTACCGCAGTTTGAACTTTTAGAAAGGCTTGCCTCCCTTACAAAAAGGGAGGCATTTTTTTTATGTAATAGTGGAGCAGAAGCTGTAGAGGCAAGTATAAAGTTTGCAAGGAAGTTTTATCAAGGGAAAAAATGGAAAATAATAAGCATGAATAATTCTTTTCATGGTAGAACGTATGGAGCTTTATCGGCAACTGGGCAGAAAAAATATCATGAGGGTTTTGAACCTCTTGTGCCAGGTTTTACTTATGTGCCCTTTAATGATATATCAGCTCTTAAAGAGGCGATTGATGAAGAAACCTGTGCTGTCATTATAGAACCCATTCAAGGAGAAGGAGGAATTCATCTTGCTAATAAAGAGTATTTAAAAGAGGTAAGAGAATTAACTTTAGAGGAGGATGTACTTTTAATATTTGATGAGATTCAAACGGGTATTGGAAGAACAGGATATTTTTTAGCCGAAGAATTTTATGGGGTAAAGGCTGATATTGTTTTGTTGGCCAAAGCCTTAGGTGGAGGGCTTCCTTTAGGAGCTGTCTGTACTTCTAAGGAGATTGCTAAAGCAATGGAACCTGGAGCTCATGGGACTACAATGGGAGGTAATCTCTTGGCTTGTGTTGCTGGAAGTGCTGTTCTTGATATAGTAGGCAATGATAAGTTTTTAAAGGAAGTTAGAGAAAAAGGGGAATATTTAGAAAAAAACTTAATGGATCTTTTAGAAATTCCAATTGTTAAAGAGATTAGAGGAAAGGGTCTGATGTGGGGAATAGAGCTTAATATTAAGGTAAGAGAGATATTGGAGGAACTAATAGAAAGAGGTATTGTAGCTTTGTCTGCCGGTGAGAATGTTTTAAGACTTCTTCCTCCTCTTATAATTACTCAAGAGGAGTTAGAGTTAAGCATAGAAAACATCAAAGAAGTTTTGAAGAAGAGGTGTTCTAATAATGAAGGGTAAAGAGGCTATTCTCG
Organism: uncultured Dictyoglomus sp.; assembly: GCA_938039765.1. Classification (GTDB taxonomy): domain Bacteria; phylum Dictyoglomota; class Dictyoglomia; order Dictyoglomales; family Dictyoglomaceae; genus Dictyoglomus. Next base: position 9,066 of record CALHTV010000201.1, read on the forward strand.
TATTAGAAACAGGACATAGCTTTATAGGGGAAAGTTTTGGATATGAGGGAGAAACAGTAGGAGAAATAGTTTTTAATACAAGTATGGTAGGATATCCTCAAGTTTTGACAGACCCCTCTTATGCCAACCAGATAATAGTATTCTCATATCCTCTTATAGGGAATTATGGGATAGACATAGAAAGGTTAGAAAGTACAAAAATTCATTGCGCAGGAGTTGTGGCAAGAGAGTTTAACGATTATAAATTTCATTGGAATAGTGAAAAAT
>CALHTV010000202.1 GCA_938039765.1 uncultured Dictyoglomus sp.
ATATAAAAAAGGCTTATTGATTAACCTACGTTTTTTATGGTCTTTTTTATACCAAGGATCTGGGAAGTTTATATAGATTCCGTTTAAGGATTCTGATCCTATATATTTACAAAGAAATTCTGCTCCTTCGATTCTCATTAATCTAATATTTCCTAATCCTGAATTTCTCACTCTGCTTACTGCTTTTCGAAAGATCTCTTTTGAAACATCAACACCTATATAATTTGCTTTTTCATTATTTCTTGCAAGCCAAACAATAAATTCCCCATTTCCTATTCCTATCTCTAAATAAATAGGATTTTCATTCTGAAAAACCTTATTCCAATCTATAAAATAATTATGTTTTTCATTTAATAATACAAAATCCCTCATTAAGAAAATATTTTATAATATTTTTATATGATTTTGAAATGGAGGTGTTAAAGAGATGCTAGAAAAAAGAGAACCTGTAATATTAGAAAACTTTGGACAAAAAATCTTTGGAGTTATTCATATCCCCAAAAATACCCCTGCTCCCTTTGTACTCTTTTGTCATGGTTTTACAGGAACAAAAATAGAGCCCCACAGGATATTTGTAAACACTGCTGAGGCACTAACAAGAGAAGGTATAGGAGCATTAAGAATTGATTTTAGGGGTTCAGGAGATAGTGAAGGATCCTTTAAAGATATGACTATAGAAGGAGAAATTTCAGATGCAATGGTAGCATTAGATTATCTTTCGAAATGTAACTTTGTAGACAAAGAAAAGATAGGAATTCTTGGACTCTCTATGGGGGGAGCTGTAGCAAGTATAACTTCAGGAAGAAATCCTCTTATAAAATCCTGTGTTTTATGGTCTGCAGTATGCCATTTCGATATATTCTTTAATAGATCTCCTGAAGAGGTACAGAAAATAAAAGATTATGGGGATTTTATTGATTTAGGAGGAAATCCTGTAGGAAAAAGATTCTTAGAAGAAATTAAAAATATAAAACCTTTAGAAGAGCTAAAAAAAAGAAACATTCCTGTTCTTATAATACACGGGAATGGAGATATGGTGGTACCTATCCAACATGCTTACGATTATTACCATGGCCTTAAAGAAACTCATAAAACTCAGTTAGAAATTATAGAAGAAGCAGATCATACCTTTAATTCTATAGAATGGGAAAAACAAGTTATTGAAAAAACGTTAAAATGGTTTAAAGAGACTTTATAATAAAAGGGGAGCATAACTGCTCCCCTTAAGTTAATTGGATTCCTCACCAATCAAGAAGACGTTTCTCTCCTTCAAGTTTCTTGATTTCTGTTACATCTTGTGTGACCTCTAAAGTTCCTAAGTAATTACCATTTATATCTCTAACAGCAAAATACCTTATATATATTAACCTACCATTTAGATTTATCCAGAAATCCGCATGATCTTTTGTTCCATTTTTAAATTCTTGAAGAATTTTTTCTACTATATGAATACTTTTTTGAGGATGACATTGCTGAACTTTCCTACCAATGATTGCTCTTGTTCTCAAAAAAACTCTATCTTTAGTTTCGCTAAAACACTTAACTTCATCATTCTTGTCTACGAAAGTTATATCTACAGGTAAAGTATTAAGAATAGCTTCTAATTCTTTAATAGAAAAACTCCCAGAAGGAAGACTAATTACTCCTTCTTCAACTTTTCTTTCTTCTTTTATTTCTTCTATAGGAGTAATAACTTCCGTGGGAGTAAAACAACAATATCCAATCTCATCAAATTGTAATCTAATATCCTTCCATTCATCCTCAGAGATAACATGTAATCCCATAGGGAACAATATATTATTTTCTTTATAAAAATGAGAAGCAAGCACGTCTCCAAGTTCAACAGCAATTACAGCTATTTTTCTTAAAAATTCCTCAATTTTAAAATCTTTATAATTATCTACTATTTTGTAAAGATCCTTTTTAATAGCTCTTATCTTATCATGATCCATCCACATGATAGCAGGAGGTTCTGTAATCCCATGTTTCTCCAAATATGGAAACAATACATTTTCCTCTCTCAAATAATGTTTCTCTGATTCTTTAAGATGAGCACATATATCTTTAACCTCTTCTAAAATCTCTTTCCCTTCTTCATAGCTATTTTTAGCTTGTAATTCTTCTATTTTTTTCTTCAATCTCTCAGAAAATTCTATTAATCGTTTATGTTCCTCCATAAGAATAGTTACAGGATGCCCCAAGCCCGTAGAAGGCTTATCCTTTTCAAGACTTTCTTGAAACACTCCAAGATGCACTTCACAAAGTCTCATAACTTCTTCCCGGGGCATGCCCTCTTGAATAAGTTCCTGCTCAATTTCTGCAATTTCTTTTGTAGTAACACTTCCAAAAAGTTCTTTAAACTCCCTTTTTAATTTTTCCGGATCTTCCCCCTTGTGAATTTTTCTAATTAACTCCTTTAACATCTCTTTTCTATCCACCCTCATACCAAAAAATTCACTCATAAGATACTCCTCCTCTAATTTAATATTATTTTCTTTAGTTTTTCGTGTTCTTCATATGTTATCTCTCCCTTAGAAAGTCTCTTTTTAAGAACATCTAAGATTTCCTCTTTATTATTACCCCTATATTAATATCACACTAATCCAAAAAATTAAGCCAAAAAGAATCATAAATGGCATACCCCCAAAAACCCATTCCCAAAGTACAGAAATCTCCAACCCCAAAAGCACATATTTTTTTACCTCCTTTTTTAATTTCCTTTTCATTTTATTTTATACCATTTTAGTCGTAATTACAAGACAAAAAAATTAAAAATTATAAACTGTAAGCAGACAAAATTTCCTTTTTTATTCCCTCAAAAACAATATCTCTATTGTCAGGGGTTAAGTAATAGATCTTACCATATTTCTTAAACTCCTTTACAAAGTCTCTATGAAGCGATGCAATGATATTACTTTTTCTTTCTAGAAAAGCATAGATATTTTCCCTAAATTTGTCAGAACAAAATTCCATTTTACCAATCTCATCAAGTATAAATATATCTGCTTCCTCACAAAAAATCTCATCTAGGGCATTATTTAAAACATCTATATCAAGGCAATATTTTCCAAATTTATAAGGAGTATTTT
>CALHTV010000203.1 GCA_938039765.1 uncultured Dictyoglomus sp.
TAATCATTAAACCACTTTAATCTATCAGCTACAGTCTCAATTTTAGAAATTAGATCATCTCTACCGTAATCTATAATGTACAAAGTGGTAAATTCTCTAAACTCTTCTTCCCAGATTGACACTTCTTCCACGATCTCCTCAAAATTAATAACACCATCTAACTTATTTATCTTTTCTTCTAACAAACCTATAAATAACTTAATTTGCTCGTACTTTGTGGTAGGCTTTAATTCTTCCTCAAGTTTCCCTTCCTCATTTTCAAGAAGTTCTTTTTGCATTTCAAGAAATTCATTTTCTTGCCGCAAACTAACAAGTTTCAAGTTATAATTTTTCAACTTATTAATATTACTCTCAAGCTCTTTTAGACCTAATTCAAGCTTGTCTAAAATCTCTATTAAAGAAGCTTGAATAATAACTCCATTCCTACTATCCAAATATAGTACTTTGCCAGCTATTTGTTTTAAATTCTCATAAACTATAAAGAAATCGGGATATTTCGATAATTTTTCTTCTAAAACAGAGAGCCGACTATAAACATCTGAAGATTTTTGATAAGCAACAGAAACGAAAGGATGACTATGAAAATGTTGCTTTATCTCAGAAATTTCTTTATTTATATCGTTATTTATAACCCTATTAATAGCTAATACTCTCTGTTGAACTTTATCATATTCTCTAAGGATCTTATTATATTTATCACGATTTTGTCCTATTTTCTCATTTATAAATCTTAATTTTTCAGTAATATGTTCTAGTTGAGATATTTTTGAGTTATATATATTCTTGTTTTCTATTCCTTTTTGAGAAAGATGGCTTTCAAGATATTCCTTTAAATTTTTTAATAAAAAGCTAATATCTCTTTTAATCTCATGGACCTTTAAATCCAGAAATTTGTTTAACTCCACAAAATTAATACTTACTAAATTGTATCTATCCTGGGTTTCTTTTATATATTTTTCCAGAGAAATGAGATCCCTTTCTATTTCTTTTTATATTCTTTCCTTACTCCATTTATCGTAGGGAGGTGTTACCAATATTAAATTTTGTACCTTTTGAATTAAAGCTGGCACATTCTTTTCAGGAGCGATTAAATCTTTATAATTTTGCAAAGAAATTCTAGAAGAAAAAAGCTTTGTAGAAAAAGCCGCTTCATCTCTCCTTACCGAGGTAGAAATTACCCATACTATAGGAAATAGTATTAAAAGAATCAATATCCATAGAATTATATGAGTTATAAAATGAGTTTTTCTCTCTACCATATTACTCACCTCTTACTTCTTCAAAAGCGCCAGAAATTCTAAAATTGATAAGACTTATACTAGCCACTAAGAAGAAGATTAAAATAGATATAGCACTCGCAAAACCAAATTCTTGTCCACGACCCTCAAAAGCAAGCTTATACACATAAGAAATTAATATATCTGTGTGTCCAGCAGGTGTTGTAGCAGATACCATAGGTGGTCCACCTGCAGTTAAAAGATAGATTAAAGTAAAATTGTTAAAAGTGTAGGCAAAACTACTTATCAATAAAGGTGCTATAATTGTGAGAAGCAAAGGAAGAGTTATGTATCTGAATCTAGCTAATTTTCCTGCTCCATCAATAGCAGAAACCTCATAAAGTTCGTCTGGGATTGACTGTAAAGCTCCTAAAGAAATAGTCATCATATATGGAAAAGTAAGCCAAGTATTAACTACAATACAAATAACTTTAGCCCAAAAGGGATCATTAAACCATTTTATAGGATCCAAACCCAAATAGGGAAGTATTATCTTATTGAGAATACCATAAGTCTCGTTAAAAATGCCATTTTTCCAAGTCAAAACAGATATAAAATAAGGTACAGCCCAAGGTACTATTAGTAAAGTTCTATATATATTCCTCCCTTTTAATCTTCTATTGTTCAATATTAAAGCAAAAGCAAGTCCAACTGAGAAAGAGAGAATCACAGTAAATAGGGACCACTCTACTGTCCAAATAAAGATTTTAAAAAATGGGCCGGATATTCTCTCATTTTTAAAAATTCTTTCAAAGTTTTCTAAGCCTACAAAAGCAGTATAACCTATCAAAAATATCTTGTTTCCTTCCTCATCTATATCATAAAATGAACCCTTTTCTTCTATCAAAGGTTTTTGAGTTTTTGTATTTACAACAATACTTCTCTTGTAGACTTTTTCTCCCTCTTTTACCTCTTCATAAGAAAGCCTATAGAGCCTATCTACAAAAAAGAATTTCCACCTTCCATCTTTATCAACTTTTAAACCTATGATTCTTCCAGTCTCTAAATCAACATATTCCGTATTTATTAGATATCTTTGTATTAATAAAACAAAGTAATACAAGTTTTTGTCTAAGTCTTTACTCTCTAGAGAATATAAAGGTTTATATATTTTTCCATTAGAAGCAATAATTTGTTCAGCCTTCGCAGGAGATGGGTAAAATTCATAAGCTATGTCGTTAATTGTAAATCTAGAAGAAGAGATTTTAAAAATTTTCCCTTCTCTTAGTAAAACTTCTCTCCCTTTTTGAATAGAGGGAGTTGG
>CALHTV010000204.1 GCA_938039765.1 uncultured Dictyoglomus sp.
AATGTATCTTGCAGGGATTCCTATAACAATAGAAGGTACACCTTTGGCATGAATATGAATTCTTCCCCCATCAGTTCCTCCTCTTTCTAAAGTGGAGAATTGGATTGGTATATTTAGTTGTTCAGCTGTTTCTATGAATATCCTTCGTAGATTAGAGTTAGAAATCATTGTGGCATCATATAGAATTATTGATGGTCCTTTTCCTAAATAGATCTTTTTTTCTTCTTCAATACCAGGTGTGTCTGTGGCTATGTCTGACTCTAAGATAATAGCCACATCTGGATTTACTACATACGAGGATGTAACAGCTCCTCTTAAACCAACTTCTTCTTGAACTGTTCCAACTCCGTACACGGTATTTGGATGAGGCTCTTTATTTAGCTCTTTTATTATCTCTATTAATAAAGCACATCCTATTCTATCGTCCCATGCCTTTCCAAGAAGTATATCTGGGTTTGCCATTTGTTTAAATTCGCTGTAAGGAGTAATGGGATCTCCAGGTCTTATTCCCCAATTTAAAGCTTCTTCTTCATTTTGAGCCCCAATATCAATGTACATTTCCTTTTTTTCTATAACTTTTTTTCTTTCTTCTTCAGTTAATATATGAGGGGGTTTTGACCCTATAACACCTAAGATAGGTCCTTTTTGAGAGTGGACAATTACTCTTTGAGATAAAAGTACTTGGTCCCACCATCCTCCTAAAGGTAAGAATTTTATATATCCATTTGAAGTTATGCTTTTTACCATAAATCCAATTTCATCCATATGAGCTGCGAGCATTACTCTTGGGGATTCACTTAGTCCTGGTTTTTTAAATATTAAACTTCCAAGTCGATCTTGTTCCAATTGAGCTAGTCCTGATAGATATTTTTTCATTACTTCTCTTACTTCTTTTTCGTAGCCAGAAACCCCAGGAACTTCTGTAATTTCTTTTAACATATTAATCAATTCGTTCATTTTGTATAATTCCTCCTTTTTCTAGTATCTCAATTTCATAGCCTTTTTCTTTTATTTTATCAAAAATTCTCCTAATTTGGTCGGGGTTTTTTGTTTCTAAAGTAAATTCTACCGTACTTTCTATTTTAGGGAAAAGAGGCAATGAAGGGTCCTGGTGAATAGTTATTATATTTGCTTTCTCTTTAGAAATTACCTCTATTACTTGAGAAAGATGTCCCGGAAGATCTGGAAGTTTGACTTTCATATGAACTAATCTTCCAGTTTCTATTAATCCATATTCTATAATTTTAGTTAGCAGTGTGACATCTATATTTCCTCCACTAAGTATAAGAACTGTTTTTTTGGAAGGTATAATAGATCTATATTTCAATAGAGCAGCAAGGGTGGAAGCTCCTGCTCCTTCTACTAAGGTTTTAGCCCTCTCTAAAAGGAGAAGAATTGCTTCGGCAATTTTTTCTTCTTCCACTATAAAGATGTCATCTATATATTTTTCGATTATAGGGGTTGTTATATTTCCTGGGTTTTTTACTGCAATTCCTTCAGCAATTGTTTGGGAAGGTTTGTTAGAAAGATTTATCTTTTTTAGCTTCTCATAAAAAGACGGAAAGGCAACAGATTGTACTCCATAGATTTTTATCTTTGGATTCATTTCTTTTAAACCTATTAAAATTCCTGAGCATAACCCTCCACCACCTATTGGTACTATAATTGAGTCTAAATCAGGAAGATCTTCTAAAACTTCTAAAGCTATAGTTCCCTGTCCAGCAATAATTCTTTCATCATCAAAAGCAGGGACAAACTCAAGTTTTTCTTCATCTGCTATTTTTTTGGCGAAATTATATGCTTCGTCGTATATCTTACCCTGAAGGATTACTTTTGCTCCATAATTCTTTGTAGAGATTACTTTTATTAAAGGAGTATTTTCAGGCATAACAATTACAGAAGGAATACCAAAAATTTTGCTTGCATATGCTACTCCTTGAGCATGGTTCCCTGCAGATGCAGTAATGACTCCTTTTACTTTTTTAAGTTGAGAAATATAATTTATAGCCCCCCTAATTTTAAAGGCACCTGTTTTTTGTAGATTTTCAAATTTGAGGAATACATCTTTTCCTGTCATTTCGCTAAAGGTTTGAGAATAGGTGAGGGGAGTTTTGTGGATAAATGGAGAAATCCTCTCCCTTGAGGTTTTAATATCGTTAAGATTTATCATTGTTAAACACTCCTTTTATGTTAAAATTTCAATTCCCCTTGGATAGGAATGAACAAGTTTTATTTTATATCCTTTTCTTAGATATTTTTCAATTTTTTGAATTATTTCTTTTTGTTCTCTTGCATTTCTTATAATAACAAAGAGGGTAGAGCCTGTTCCTGTCATAGCTATATAAGGAGTTATTTCCTCAATTGATTCCTTTATTTCTCGTAACTCTTTAAAGTTATTAAAAGTTATTTTTTCCAAGAAGTTATAAGGTTTTTGCAAAAATCCTCTCTCATAATCTGAGATTATACTATTAAAATCAATATGAATTCCTAAATCTTCTTTTTTTATTTTTGAGTAAATTTCTTTGGTACTCACCCCATATGGTGGAAATATTAATA
>CALHTV010000205.1 GCA_938039765.1 uncultured Dictyoglomus sp.
GCCATTTTTTCAATTCTTTTCTTAGCAGAAAAAGCAGATAAAAGATTTAATATTAATACTATAACCCCTACACCTATTAATCCTTTAGGATCTTTATTTTTTATAAATCTATCTATAGCTATTTTCATAAAATAGGGATTAGCTAAATCCACAACCATAACTACAGAGATGAAAAATAATACTACCATTATCTCTTTTTTATAAGGTTTAAGGTATATAAAAAGACGCCTTAATATATCAATACTTATCTTCTCTTCTAGCTTTTCATCTTCTCTTAAACTGTAGGACATCTATACAAGCTCCTCCTCCATAAACATATATTTTCCGTATTGTTCTTGGTATATTTCGTAATATTTACCTCTTAAAGAGAGTAATTCTTCATGAGTTCCCCTTTCTACTATCTCACCTTTCTCAAGCACAATAATCTCATCTGCATTCTTGACAGCGGAAACTCTATGAGCAATAACTATTTTAGTCACTCCCTTATATTCTTCTAAAGCCCTTTGGATATAAAGTTCAGTCTCCATATCAAGAGAAGAGGTAACATCATCAAGAATTAAAATCTTTGCTGATCCTACTAATACTCTTACTAAAGCCCTGGCAATAGTAAGTCTCTGCTTTTGACCCCCTGAAAGCCCAAGTCCCCTCTCCCCAATTACTGTATCCAGTTTCTCCGGCAAAATATTTACAAAACCCAATGCTCTTGTATCTCTTAAGGCTCTAATTATAACCTCTTCGTTTATTTCTTTTCCAAACTTTATATTCTCCCTTACAGTATCAGAGAAAAGAAAAACATCTTGAGGAACATATGCTATACTCTCCCTCAAAGCTTTCAAATATATTCTTTTTATATCAATTCCGTCTATTAAAATCTCACCCTCCCATGGTTCATAAAATCTTCCAAGAAGATTAACTATGGTAGTTTTTCCTGAGCCCGTAATACCCATAATTGCAAGAGTTTTTCCAGGTTCCACATGGAAGTTAATATTCTTTAAAACATAGTCATCTTTATATTTAAAAGAAACATTTCTAAAAATAATTTCCCCTTTTATTTCCTTTATTTCCACACTTTCCCCTATATATAATCTTTCTGGTTTTTCTCTAAACAACTTCTCAACTTTTTTTAAAGATGCCAAACACTGAGCAAGCATATTTACAATCCAACCCCCTAACCTAACAGGCCAGACAATCATAGAGACATAACCCGAATAAGCTACAAGCGTTCCTATAGACATTCTATCTCTTATTACCCATAAACCCCCTAAGGTTATTGCTAAACCAATAGAAATGTTAGTAAGAAAATCCATCCAAGGAAAATACTTAGCAAAAATTTTAGCTTGTTTTACGTTTAACTCAAAATTTTTCTTATTCTCTTCAAAAAATTTCTCAATTTCGTATTTTTCCCTTCCAAAAGCCTTCACTACCCTAATCCCTGCTATGTCTTCTTGAGCAGTAGTGTTTAATCTTACCCCCTGATCTGATATCTCGCCATAGACTTCGTCATTTTCCTTCTCAAGTTTATAGGCAATATATCCTATAAAGGGAATAAGCATAAGGATGATTAAGGTTAATTTCCAGTTTATATAGAAAAGAATTACACTAGCTATTAAAAAATAGAAAAGCTGTTCAATAAAGAATACTAACCCAAAACCAAAAGTAAACCAAATATTTTCTATATCTTCTTTTATTCTTGCCATTAACTCTCCCGTATTTATTCCATCAAAAAAGGAAAAAGGAAGTTTCTGAAGGTGTTCAAAAAGGTCTACCCTAAGTTCATAAGCAAGTCTTGATCCCCCAAGATCCATAAAATACTCTTTAAAATAGCCTAGAATAACCCGAGAAAAGGTAATCAAACTCATATAAAAGAGAAGTTTAGGCAGAAGTTCAAGATTGCCCCTTAATATGACTTTATCTACTATTTCCCTGACAATCCTTGGATTAAACATATCAAGGATAAGGGCTGTTAAAGCACAGAAAGTAGCGGAAACAAAAAAATGTAAATTATGTCTTATATAATTTTTAAGTCTTCTCATAAAAAGTCCACCTTTTCTACTAAGCTTTTGAATTACTTTATAAGACTAACAATTATTTCCAAATTCCTTCTTATTATATTAAAAATTCTTTTTGCTTCCTCTACGTTCCACTTTAGTCCAAGGAGGATATACACCACTACTGCTATACCTATGGAAAAAAGTAGAGATAAAGCAAGACCAATCTGAGTTTTAGGAAGAAATTGAGAAAGAAAATTGAAAGAGAATAAAGCTAAAATTCCAATCAAAAATCCCCCTAAAGCAATTTTTAATATACTCCTCCACCATTCCTTTGAAAAAATGACATGAATCTTATTATTCAAAGATCTCATAAGAAGAATACATGAGATTAAAGAAGAAAGAGAGGTAGCAAGCGCAAGACCCCTATGAGCAAGGGGTTTAATAAGAATAGCATTCAAAACAATGTTAGATAGAAGAGCAATAATAGAATTAAAAGTAGGAGTTTTAGTATCATGAAGAGCATAAAATCCTCTCACCATAATCATATTCATACTCATAAAAGTTAAACCTAAAGAATAAAAAATGAGAGCCTCTGAAGTTCTCTTTGTAGCAATAATATCAAAAGCCCCTCTTTCAAAAGCAAGTTGAACAATTGGCCTTGCTAAAAATATAAGTCCAAAAGAGGCTGGTATTATGAAGAATAATCCTGCTTTTATACTTCTATTTAAAGACCTCTTAAATTCATCCAAACTTTCACTTTGAACATTAAAGGCAAGATCTGTATAAATAGCAGTAGCAAGAGCATTAACAAAAAGATTAACAGGCAAGTGATACAATCTACTTGCATAGTTTAATGCAGATATACTTCCTTCGGGAAGATAAGAACCAAAGATCCTATCTATTGCCATATTCAAAATACCCACACTCTGTCCTAAAAAAATAGGACCTACTAAAATTAAAGCTTTTCTCAATCCTTCATACTTAAAATTAACTTCCCATCGAATCTTAACTCCTATTCTACCTAAGGTAGGAATTAATAAGATATACTGAACAACCACATTAGCTAAATATCCCCAAGGAAGAATGTATGCTCCCAAAATATTATGTAAGAAAAATATGGATAATATAAATATTAAACTACCTAAAACCCCAGAAATATTAGGAATAACAAAGCTTTTATGAGAGTTATATAAACCCGTAATGAGTCCATAAGTTCCCCAAAAAACAATTGAGGGAAGCATAATATAAATAAAATCTAAAGTTAATTTTTTTGTCCCCTTTGGAAAGCCAGGAGCTAGGATATCAATTATGAGAGGAGCTAAAAAATATGAGAAAAGGGTGATTCCTAAAAGGAGGAGGAAAAGATCTGAAAGAAGAATTGAAGCAAATCTTTCCGCTTCCTCCTTTCCCCTTTTTTCCTTCCACTCGGCATATAAAGGAACAAAAACTGATGACAGAGCCCCTGCTACAAGTCCTGAGAGAATTCCTGGTATAGCTTGTGCTACTACAAAACTGTCAGTAATCTTTTTCGCTCCAAAGAAGGCAGCTATCATCATTTCTCGGAAAAAGCCTATAACCCTACTTGTTGCGGCAAGAAGAGTTATAAGAATTGCCGCCTCAGTAACACTTTGTCTTATAAATATTCTTTTTACTTTTTGAAGCAAATTAATCTTACTCATAAACAAATGTAATTATATCAAAAAACTTTAATATTACTTAAAAAAATTTTTGCTATAATAATTCGTGAAAAAAATAACGATTTTGTGGAGGTGAGATTTTGAAAAATAAAATTATTTTAATTTTATTAATTCTCTTCTTAATGACAATACTAAACATAAGTTTCTCTCAAAGCAAGAAAATAGAAGTACTTATCCCCTTAGGGCCTACTGTTATACCTTTTTCTCCCTTATTTGAAGAGAATTCAGATTTTAATTTCACCATATGGAGAACAATAGATGAGTTGGTAATAAAGGTAAAAGACAACAGGTATGATTTAATAATAGCTCCTTTCATCACTCTTGTAAATCTATATAATAAAGGGCTAAACATAAAACATTTAGCTACCTTTAATTTCGCATCTTTTTATCTTGTTTCCAATAAGGCTA
>CALHTV010000206.1 GCA_938039765.1 uncultured Dictyoglomus sp.
TTACTGCTGTAAGCCCCTCTCTTACATCATCACCTGTAAGGGCTTCTTTTAGTTCTTTTGTTAATGAAAGTTTTACAGCCTGACTATTTATATTTTTTGTAAGAGCGGACCTAAAACCCATAACGTGAGTTCCACCCTCAATTGTATTAATACTGTTGACAAAGCTTTGTACAAGCTCACTATAACCATTATTGTATTGAATTGCTACTTCAACAGTAATATCGTCTTTTTCTTTTTTTATATAGATTACTTTATCAAAAAGAACATCTTTGTTCTTATTTAGGTATTTTACATATGAAACGATCCCTCCTTCGTAAAGAAATTGTTTTTCCTTGTCTACTCTTTCGTCTCTTAAAATAATTTCTATGCCCGAATTTAGATAGGCCAGCTCTCTAAATCTATTTGCGAGAATATCAAAGTTAAATTCTGTGGTTTCAAAAATATCTGGATCAGGAAAAAAATGTACTGTTGTACCAGTTCTATTAGTGTTACCTATTATTTTAACTTTTTCGACAGGGTTACCTCTTTCGTAAGCTTGATAATAAACTTTACCATCCCTTCTAACCTCAACCTCAAGATACTTAGATAGGGCGTTTACTACAGATATACCAACACCATGTAGCCCCCCAGAAACTTTATAAATATTTCCCTCAAATTTACCACCTGCATGGAGAACAGTCATTACGGTTTGTAGTGCTGATTCACCTGTGTCAGGATGAATATCAACTGGTATTCCCCTACCATCATCCTCTACTTTTATGCTCCCATCAACTAATATGGTAACAATTATTCTCTTACAAAATCCCGCTAAAGCCTCGTCAATGCTATTATCAACAACTTCGTAAACAAGATGATGTAAACCCTGAGTAGATGTACTACCAATATACATGGCCGGTCTTTTTCTAACAGCTTCTAAACCCTTCAGTACCGTTATACTTGAAGCATCATACTGTTCAACTTTCTCTTCATTCATATCTTTTTACTTCTCCTTTTTCAACAAGAAAATGTGGATAAATGTTTATAAATCCAGAACTCATTACAAAACTTTGTAAATTAATATCATTTAGTGTTTCTATAGCTAGACATATTTTTTCATTATCCCATTCTGAATTGAAGTCGTCAATAATTAATATATTCTCACAATTATCTTTTAGCTTCGCTGAAGTTACAATTAACGAAAAAATTATACTTTTAAACTCGCCTAATGATAAATCCCTTTTGTCCCTTCTCACAAAATTAAAATCTGTTCTTCCTACGCAGTCAAAATAAATGCCTATATCCTCTATTTTCATTTTTTCATTTATACTATTCATTTCTTTTTTTATCGCTTTTATAAATGTTTCTCTATAGTCATTTATTTTTTTTCTTTGCTTAAAAAAAATATCAATCCATATTTTGTTTTTTCCATCTAACATATACTGTTTGAATATTCTTCTGTATCTTTTGAGTTCATGATTGAATTCCTCTCCAAAATGTAAATAACATAGCTTATCAAGCAGTGCTATTCTGTATTTTAAAAAATTTTTGCAATTAAATAATAAATCACTGTTTAAAAAAAGTGTCCTTCTATAATGTATTAGATCTTTTGCCTTTTTTTTCTTTTCATTTACATTTAATTTTTTTTTATCCCTTTCTATGAGTAGTCTTATATACAAATTACTTTTTTTTATTTCCACTTCTGCTCTAATTTCTGAATATTCTTCACCATAGTAAATTAGATGCTCTCTTCTTCATTATGGATATAAAAATCGAATATCAACTGCTGGAAATTTAGCCTTTCCCTTTTCTCCTGCAGAAGTAATATGGGGTGAGGCTTTTGAGTTTAAAGTTTATCATCTAGTTCCATTAAGGGATTATGAATTTCCTATTCAAATAGTTGAGGTGTGAAAAAAGTGAAATTAGTGGATTTAGCAAAAGTGATTAGAACTAAGAATAGTGGTCCTTTTATTTTAACAATAGATTTAATTTTTAAAGAAAAAGAAATATATGAGAAGTTAAAGAGAAGAAACTTTTTCTCTAAATCCTGGTGGGCTAATCTTTATGGTATAAGTATAGACGATGTAATCTCAGTTGTATACTTTGATCCTGTGGGAGCTGTAAAAGCAAATATAAGAAGAAAAATACCCTCAGGGAGTCCTGGAGATAGTGATGTATACGGAGCTCAACAGCATGCCCCTCTTCTTGAGGTGGATATAGATGTATAGAGTTATTAAAGAAAAAGAGATATTCTATAAAGTATCTCAGTTAATTGAAGAGCTTAATTTTTCTTTACCAAAAGAAGTGGAAGAAGCCTTAATAGAAGCTAAAGAGAGAGAAACAAATAAAAATGCGCAAATTGTATTAAATATACTCCTTCAAAATGCCAAAATTGCTCGAGAGAAGAGACTTCCTATATGTCAGGATTGTGGCATGGTGGTAGCTTTTGTGGAGATTGGGAGAAGAGTTCATATCGAAGGAGATATAGAAAAAATTATAAATGAAGCTGTAAGAGATGTTTATGTAAACAAATTTTTAAGAAAATCTGTAGTGAAAGATCCTCTCAGAAGGATAAATACAGAGGATAATACTCCAGCGATTATTCATTGTGAAATTGTTGATGGAGATAAGCTAAAGATTTTTGTCCTAATAAAGGGTTTTGGAAGTGAAAATGCGAGTGTAGTTAAAAATTTACTTCCTACTATTTCAAAAGAAGAATTAATGAAAGAGGTTGTAGAGCATGTAAGATTATTTGGTCCTAATGCTTGTCCTCCTTTAATTGTAGGAATTGGCATAGGCGGTACTTTAGAAAAAGCTGCTTATCTTGCTAAAAAAGCTATCCTAAGACCTTTGAAGCAAAAGAATAAAGATTCTTTTTGGGGTGAAATTGAAGAAGAATTATTAAGTAAAATAAACGAATTGGGAATAGGGCCTGGAGGTTTAGGAGGTAAAACTACAGCTTTAGCAGTACATATTGAGACTTTTCCTGTACATATAGCTGGATTTACATTGGCAATTAACCTTCAGTGTTGTGCAGTAAGACATGGGTGGGTTGAGATATGAAAAAGATATATCTGCCCGAGGATATAAAAGAATTAGGGGACCTTGGAATAGGGGAATGGCTTTTATTAAATGGAATTATTTATTCTGCTAGAGATCAAGCTTGTAAGATGCTAATTGAAAAGATAAAAGAGGACAAAGAGATACCATTTTCCTTAGAAAATATAATCATTTATCATATGGGGCCTTCACCAGCACCTCCTGGTAGGATCATAGGTTCTGCAGGGCCGACTACAAGTAGAAGAATGGATCCTTTTGTGTCTGAGCTTATGGCATATGGGGTAAAAGGATTTATAGGTAAGGGTATGAGAAATAAAGAAGTAGTAGAAGCTATAAAGAGATATAAGGGTATATATATGGTTACTATTGGAGGAGCAGGAGCTTATTTGGGGGAGAAAATTAAAAAAGTGGAAGTTATAGCTTTTCCAGAGTTAGGGCCAGAGGCTATTTATCTCTTAGAAGTGTCTGATTTT
>CALHTV010000207.1 GCA_938039765.1 uncultured Dictyoglomus sp.
GATAATAAGATATATGGAAAGAACTCGGTATTAGAAGCTTTAAAAAGTGGAATTCCTATTAACAAAATATATATAGCTAAAGGGATTCATTTTGATAATAAATTTAAGGAGATTATAAAGCTTGCAAAAGAGAAAAATATACCTCTTCAATATGTGGAAAGGGAGTGGATTGAGAAGGAAACTTCTGAAAGTTCCCAAGGTATTTTAGCTACTGTCTCCTTAGTACCTTATAGAGATTGGGAAGAAATTGCTAAAGAGTTAAATAGTAAAAGTATAATTGTAGTATTGGATCATATACAAGATCCACACAACTTAGGTGCTATAGCAAGGACGGCCGAATTTGGAGGAGCATCCGCAATTGTAATTCCAAAAGCAAGAAGTGTGGGTATAACTCCTAGTGCCTTTAAGGCTTCCTCAGGAGCTTTGTCCTATATACCTGTAGTGAGAGTTCCTAACATTACAAATTTCTTAAGATCTTTAAAGGAGAAAAATTGGTTTATTGTTGGAGCAGATATTCAAACAGAAAATTTATATAATAAAGTAAATTATAAATTTCCTTTAGCCCTTGTTATGGGAAGCGAAGGAGAGGGATTGCATAGGCTTGTGAGGGAAAGTTGTGATTTATTAGTAAAAATTCCCTCTTATGGTAAGGTTGAATCTCTAAATGTATCTGTGGCTTTGGGTATTATCTTATATAAAATTTTGGAGGCTTTATGAAGGAAAAATTAGAGGATTTTTTATTTTATATGAAATTTGAAAAAAATATGTCTCCTAATACTCTTTCGGCTTATGAGAAAGATCTACAAGATTTTGTAAGTTTTCTAGAGGAGAACAAAATAAATATAAAGAATTTCAAACGAGAAGATTGGCAAAGATATCTAGTCTCTCTTTATAAGAAATATAAGGTTAAATCAATAGCTAGAAAAATATCTGCCATAAGAAGCTTTTTGAGATTTCTTTTAAGAGAGAATTATATAGATAAAAATTACACTGGTTTTATGATTATTCCTAAAATTCCTTTACATTTACCTGAGGTTTTAGATAAGAGGGAGGTAGAAAATTTTTTAAAAATACCTAATCCATCTTCCATCTTAGGAATTAGAAATCAGGCTATAATGGAGACTTTTTACGCTACAGGTATGAGGGTCTCAGAATTGGTCAATTTGAATTTACAAAGTATTGATTTAAGAGAAAAAATTGTAAGATGTTTCGGAAAAGGAGAGAAAGAAAGAATAATACCTTTAGGGGATTATGCAGCTGAAAGTCTTTCAAGATATTTAGATATAAGGGAGAGATTTAATCCTAAAGATAAAAAGGCTTTGTTTTTAAATAAAAAAGGATATAGAATTACTCGACAAGGAGTATGGCTCATTATTAAGACCTATGGAAAATTATTAGGTCTTTCTAAGCGAGTTACTCCTCATACTTTTAGACACTCTTTTGCAACTCATCTTCTCTTAAATGGTGCAGACATAAGGATAGTTCAGGAACTTTTAGGACATTCTGATATTTCAACGACTCAAATATATACCCATATT
Organism: uncultured Dictyoglomus sp.; assembly: GCA_938039765.1. Lineage (GTDB taxonomy): Bacteria > Dictyoglomota > Dictyoglomia > Dictyoglomales > Dictyoglomaceae > Dictyoglomus. The sequence continues at coordinate 1,539 of CALHTV010000207.1, forward strand.
ATTTCAAGTAAGCTTCATGAGATTTATGAGAGAGCGCATCCTTTAATTAGGAGGAATTCAAAATGAGAAGAGTAATATTAGTTGTATTAGATGGAGTTGGTATTGGGGAATTGCCAGATGCTAAAAATTATGGCGATGAAGGAAGCAATACTTTAGTAAATACTGCAGAAGCTGTAGGAGGATTAAATTTGCCAAATCTAGGACGGATGGGACTTTCGAATATAGAACCGATTAAGGGAGTTCATCAAGAAGAGAAGCCTATAGCTTTTTTTGGAAAAATGGCTGAATCTTCTCCTGGAAAGGATACTACTACAGGTCATTGGGAAATAACAGGCTTGATTTTAAATAAACCTTTTCCTGTTTATCCTAATGGTTTTCCCCAAGAAATTATTAAAACTCTTGAAAAAGCTATTGGAAGAAAAATTATAGGTAATAAGCCTGCTTCAGGTACAGAGATTATTAAAGAATTGGGAGAATACCATATAAGAACGGGTTATCCCATAGTATATACTTCTGCTGATAGTGTTTTTCAAATAGCTGCTCATGAAGAAATTATTCCTCCTGAGGAATTATATGAGATGTGTAAAATAGCGAGGGAAATACTTCAAGGAGAGCATGCTGTGGCAAGAGTGATTGCGAGGCCTTTTGCAGGAGAACCCGGAAACTTTTATAGAACTCCAAGGAGAAGAGATTTTTCTTTGACTCCTTTTAAATCAACTCTTTTAGACTATCTAAAAGAAGATGGATATGATGTTATAGGCGTGGGAAAAATAGAGGACATTTTTGCAGGAAGAGGTTTAACTTTATCTTTTCATCAGGAAAACAATAGGGAGGGAATAGAGAATATTTTTAGAGCTTGGAAAGAATTGAGGGAAGGAATCATATTTGTAAATTTAGTAGATTTTGATATGCTCTATGGGCATAGAAATGATCCCAAAGGCATGGCAAAGGCTTTAGAGGAATTTGATACCTTTTTGCCTGATATACAGAGTTTACTTTCTGATTATGATTTGTTAGTAATCACTGCCGATCATGGTTGTGATCCTACGACTTCGAGTACAGATCATTCAAGAGAGTATGTTCCTTTATTGATTTTTTCACCAAATTTTAAGAAAACAGCTTCCTTAAATATAAGGAAAAGTTTTTCAGATTTAGGGAAAACTTTAGCTGATTATTTCGGGATTGAAAATGATCTTTATGGAGAAAGTTTTTTTAGTAAAATAGAGGAAGGATGGAGATAGGTATGAGAATGGTAGATATTATTATTAAAAAGCGAAATGGAGAAATACTCACCGAGGAGGAGATAAATTTTGTTATAGAAGGTTACGTAAAAGGAGATATTCCCGATTATCAGATGTCTGCTCTCCTTATGGCAATATACTTTAGAGGAATGAATATTGGAGAGACTATTTCACTTACAAAAAAGATGGCCTATTCAGGTAAAGTCTTGGATTTATCAAGCATTTCAGGGGTGAAGATTGATAAACACAGTACAGGTGGTGTAGGAGATAAAACAACTCTTATTTTTGCTCCTCTTATTGCCTCTTTAGGTTATCCTGTAGCTAAAATGTCTGGTAGAAGCTTAGGACATACTGGGGGTACTATTGATAAATTAGAGTCAATTCCTGGATTTAAAACAAACATTAGTGAGGAAGATTTTATAAAACAAGTAAGAGATATAGGAATAGCAATTGTTGGTCAGACAGAGGATTTTGTTCCTGCAGATAAAAAAATCTATGCTTTAAGAGATGTAACAGGTACTGTAGACTCCATTCCGTTGATTGCTAGTAGTGTGATGAGTAAAAAGATAGCAAGTGGTTCTGATGTAATAATATTGGATGTTAAGGTTGGAAAGGGGGCTTTCATTAAAGATATAAATTCAGCTAGAGAACTTGCTAAGATTATGGTGGGCATTGGAAAAGGGTTTGGCAAAAAAATAGTAGCAGTTTTGTCACAAATGGACCAGCCCTTAGGTTATGCTGTAGGAAATTCTCTTGAAGTGGTAGAAGCAATAGAAACTTTGAAAGGAAGAGGTCCTAAAGATTTAACTGAGCTGATAATTACTCTTGGAGTTCAAACCTTAAAACTCGTAGGTGAGTTTCATGATGAAGAGAGTATGAAGAAAAAAATTGTAGAGAGCTTGGAAGGAGGTAAGGCACTAACAAAGTTTAGAGAACTAGTAAGAGCTCAAGGTGGAGATGCGAGTATTGTTGATGATTATAGTCCTTTATTAAATGCTAAGCTTCAAAAGGAGATATATTCCTTAGACGGAGGTTATGTGGAGGATATAGATGCATATAAGGTAGCTCTTAGTGTAATGGCTCTTGGGGCAGGGAGAGAGAAAAAGGAAGATAAAATTGATTTATCTGTAGGAATAAAACTTTATAAAAAAGTAGGAGATAAAATTGAAAAAAATGAACCTATAGTAACTTTTTATGCAAATAGTAGCGAAAGATTAAAGAAAGCTCAAGAAATCTTTAAAGATGCTATAAGGATTGGAAAAAAGAAAAAAGATCCGTTGCCTGTAGTATTAGAGATTATTTCATAAAAGGGAGGTAACAATGGAAATAAATAGTTTGATTTCATATCTTTGGAGAATAGTAGCAATTTTAATAGCTATAACAGTACATGAATATGCCCATGGAAAAATGGCGGAAATTGAAGGAGATATCACTCCTAGATTGTCAGGGCGCTTAAGCCTTAATCCTTTAGCTCATATAGATCCTATAGGTTTTATAATGTTTCTTTTATTTAGATTTGGATGGGCTAAACCTGTGCCGGTAAATTTTAATAATTTAAGGAGAGGAGAAAAAAGTATTTTATTGGTTTCTCTAGCAGGACCTTTTGCTAATTTTATATTAGCATTTTTAGTAAGTATTGTCTGGAGAATAAATATTCCTTTTCCTATAGGTTTTATTAGATTTTGTATAGAACTTGCTTTGTTAAATATCTTTTTGGGAATTTTTAATCTTATTCCCATTCCTCCTTTAGATGGCTCTCATGTTTTAGAGGTAATTTTGCCTTATAAATATAGAAGATATTACCAGTTTTTAGAAATTTATGGCATTTTTATATTAATAGCTTTGATATTGACCAATGGGTTGTATATAATAATAAGTCCTATATTAAATGTTTTTCTCTATCTTTTAGGCTTATAAACATGGAATGGGAGGTTTTACTTGAATGAAGGTTGGAAGAATTCTTAGTGGAATGAGGCCTACAGGAAAATTACATTTAGGGCATCTTCTAGGTGTTTTACAAAATTGGGTTAATTTGCAAGATTCTTACGAATGCTTTTTTGAAATTGCTGATTGGCATGCTTTGACTACTCATTATAGAGAGACCGATGAGGTTAAGGAGAATGTATTTAACATGATCTGTGATTGGCTTGCAGTGGGAATAGATCCTCAAAAATCTGTAATATTTAGGCAATCAGATATTACAGAACATGCTGAGCTCTTTCTATTGTTATCCATGATAGTTCCTCTTCCTTGGCTTGAAAGAAATCCTACCTATAAAGAACAGTTAAGAGAGATGGAAGGAAGAGATCTCTTTACTTATGGTTTTTTAGGGTATCCTGTTCTACAGGCAGCAGACATCTTAATCTATAGAGCAGATACTGTTCCTGTAGGGGAAGACCAACTTCCCCATTTGGAACTCACACGAGAAATAGCACGAAGATTTAACTATTTTTATTCTCCTATATTTCCTGAGCCTCAAGCGAAGCTTTCAGAGGTACCAGAATTGGTAGGTATAGATGGGAGAAAGATGTCCAAAAGCTATGGAAATACTATTCCTTTAGATACTGAAGAAGAGGAACTTAGGAAATTAGTAAAAAATATGATTACTGATCCTGCAAGAATAAGAAGAACTGATCCTGGACATCCTGAAGTTTGTACTGTTTTTGCTTACCATAAGATCTTCAATAAAGAAGAAATAGCAGAGATAGACCAGGCCTGTAGGAATGCTCAAATTGGTTGTGTGGAATGTAAGATGAAACTTGCTAATAAACTAAATAAATTTTTAACCCCTATTA
>CALHTV010000208.1 GCA_938039765.1 uncultured Dictyoglomus sp.
CTGTCTCTAAGAATCACTGCGTAACAGGCCTCTATAAGACTCGGAACCCAAGTTAGATTTCGGTAAAGAATCAACTTCCTAGGTCCACCTAAAATGTCTAAGACCTTAGAAAAAGTCTTCATTGCTATCTCATCTAATTCAGCCCCCTCAATAATAACTTCATCTCCATCAAGTAACGACATATTTTTCACCCCTTTAAAAATTTTGCAAATTAACCTTTTATATCTAAATATAGTATTAAAAAATATAAAAAACAATAAAAAGCTGTGGGTGATTTTACCCACAGCTAACAGTTTTAAACCTAAATTTTTTTTATTATAGTACCGCAACTAAATTAAAAGAATCAATCACATCTTTTATGCTCTTGGCAGATTGGAAAAGTTCTTTTTGTTCCTTTTCAGTCAATTTCACATTTAAAACCTTCTCTACTCCACTTTTTCCTACAACAGAAGGAAGACTTAATGGTACATCTTCCAAACCATAAATATTAGGATGTACAGAAGATACAGGCAATACCTTTTTCTCATCCCTTAAAATAGCCTCAACTATATGGACTAAAGCAAGTCCTATAGCATAATAAGTAGCCCCTTTATATTCAATAATCTTATAAGCAGACTCCCTTACCTCTTTTAAAATCTTTTCCTTTACTTCTTCTTCAAAACAGTTTCTACCACAGATAGGACAAAACTCTGAGATAGGAACACCACCAATATGAGTAAGACTCCATGCAGCAACAGCTGTATCTCCATGTTCCCCAATGATGTAAGCATTTATAGATCTAGGATCTATGTTGCAATGTCTAGAAAGAAGATAAGCAAATCTAGAACTATCAAGTACAGTACCAGATCCTATAACTTTATTTCTTGGAAAATTAGAGAATTTGTAGGTAAAATAAGTCAGAATATCAACAGGATTAGTAACCACTAAAAATATTCCATTAAATCCTTTTTTCACTATTTGTGGTATTAAATCTTTAAAGATATTTATATTCCTATCTAACAACTGAATTCTTGATTCTCCAGGTCTCTGTTTAGCTCCAGCAGTAATAACTACTATATCTGAATTCTTTGAATCCTCTAAACTTCCTGCTTTTATCTCCACAGGTTTTGTAAAAGAGATTCCATGTGCTAAATCTAAAGCTTCGCCTAAGGCTCTTTTTTCATCAATATCATAAAGAACAATTTCTTCTACTATTCCCTTTTGCATTAGACTATAAGCAAAAGACGTACCTACAAAACCAGCTCCTATTATTAACACTTTGCTCATAGAATCACCTACCTTTTTAGTATGAAATCCATATATAGAATAATGCTAACTTAAAGAAAAGTCAATGATATAAAGGTTAAAAATTTATTAATCTTAGAGACTTAACTCAGCTCTTAAATTATTGAAATTACTCCTATAAAAATGATATATTAACATTAAATAGCTATACAATTTTAAAAAGGAAGGGAGAAGTCTATGGACTTATTTGATAAATTTAGAAAAATTGACTCTACTCATTACCTATCAGAAGCAAAATTAGCTATAGAACAAGGTATTTATCCTTTCTTCTTACCTTTAGAAGAGACTGAAGGCACAGAGGTAGTTATAAATGGTAAAAGACTAATAATGTTAGGATCCAACAACTATTTAGGATTAACTACTCATCCAAAAGTAAAAGAGGCAGCTATAAAAGCCATCCAAAAATATGGCACGAGTTGTACAGGATCAAGATTTATGAATGGAACTCTTAAACTTCATAAAGAGTTAGAAGAGAAACTTGCTGAATTTTTGAATAAAGAAGCTGCTTTGGTTTTCTCTACTGGATATCAAACTAATCTTGGAACTATATCCGCTCTAATTGGGAAGGGCGATATAGCAATAACTGACAAAGAGGATCATGCTTCTATTATTGACGGTTGTAGACTTTCTCAGGGAGAGATGAAAAGATTTAAACATAATGATATAGAAGATTTAGAGAGAGTTTTAGCATCCTGTCCTGAGAATGCTGGCAAACTAGTGATTGTAGACGGAATCTTTTCAATGGCAGGAGATATTGCTCCTCTTCCTGAAATTGTTAAGCTTTGTGAAAAATATGGAGCAAGATTGATGGTTGATGATGCTCACTCTATTGGAGTCCTAGGAGATCATGGGAGGGGTACAGCCAATCATTTTGGACTGGACGATAAAGTGGACATCATAATGGGAACTTTTAGTAAGTCTTTTGCAAGTCTTGGAGGATTTATAGCAGGAGATGCAGATACCATATTCTATATTCAACATACTGCAAGATCTTTTATATTTTCAGCAAGTATGTCTCCTGCAAACACTGCTGCAGCCTTAGCAGCTCTTGAGGTTATGCAAGAAGAGCCGGAAAGAATAGAACATCTATGGAAAATATCAAATAGAATGAGAGAAGGGCTAAAATCTCTAGGATTTGACATAGGTAACAGTTGTACCCCTATTATTCCCATCTATATTAGAGATCGCTGGAAGACCATATACATGTGGAAGGAACTTTTTGAACTAGGAGTGTATTGTAACCCTGTGCTTCCTCCAGGAGTTCCACCTAATCAATCTCTTCTAAGAACTAGCTATATGGCTACTCATACTGAAGAACAAATAGATAGAGCTTTAGAAATTTTTGAAAAGGCAGGGAAAAAAATTGGAATTATCTAAAAAAATAAAACTCATGGATTATGCTATCAAAGAATTTGTTGAACTCTTAGCCTCTCAAGAGCCAGCTCCGGGTGGAGGATCAGCTTCAGCTTTAGTAGGAGCAATAGGAGTTGCATTATCTTCCATGGTGGCAAATCTAACCATTGGAAAGGAAAAATTTAAAGACAAAGAAGAATTAATGAAAAGAATTATTGAGGAAAATAATAGAATACAAAAAGATTTATTAAACCTAATTGAAAAAGATGCTGAAGCTTTTAACAGTGTAACAAAAGCCCTAAAAATGCCTAAAAATACCGAAAAAGAAAAGAAAGAAAGAAAAGAAAGTTTAGAGAAAGCATTGAAAGAAGCTACTCAAGTACCCTTAGAAATCATTAAAAAGAGTATAGAAGCTTTAAAACTATTAGAAAAATCTTTGGGAAATTCCAATCCTAATGTGGTAAGCGATCTAGGAGTAAGCGCCATCTGTTTAAAATCTGCTATTCAAAGCGCCTGGCTCAACATAAAAATAAATCTTATAAGTATAAGAGATAAAGATTTTATAGAAAAGATCCAAAAAGAAACAACTTCCCTTCTTCAAGAGGGAATCCTACTTGCAGATAAAATATATGAAGAAGTGGAAAGCATATTACAAATTACCTAGAAAACAAAAGCTGATTTTACAAGACCATATTTTCCTCTATAAAAATTCATCTCTATTGCTTTCCTATACTCTTCTAATCTAAAAGTATGAGTTAGTAAAGGAGAAAGATCTAAACCCTCCTCCATAAGTCGAAGAGCAATTTCATAACCCCTTTTCCTTTCTCCTCTAAAAATTTCTCCACTACTACTATTAGTACCTACAACTTTTAACTCTTTAAACCAAACAAAAGTCCAATCTACCTTTTTGGTCATACCTGCTAAACCTACAAGAACAGTTTTTCCTCCTTCTTTTGTAAATCTCAAAGCATCATCAATAGAATTGTCACTTCCAACACACTCAAAAACTACATCTGCTCCTCCCACCATAACGGGTTTTCCTAAAAGAGCTTTTAACACTTTTCCATTAGTCACCTCAGCAACTTTCTTATATATATCCCAAGTACTCATTTCCTTTGTATATATTACATCATCCGCTCCATAATGCTTCACAAATTCTCCTTGAAATTTATACCGAGCTAAAACTATAATCCTTGCTTTACTTCCTAGAGCTCTTAAGGAGCTTACCACATTTATTCCTATGCTCCCAGCTCCAATAACAAGTACTGTATCCGAATCTTTAGGAAAGTTCCTTATAACTGGATGTAAAGCGGAACAAAATGCATCTACCAAAATAGCATTTTCATTTGAAACTTTATCTGGAACTTTAAAAAGTTGAAATTGATGAGCAACATAGTATTCTCCCCAACTTCCGCCAGTATCTCTACATGAGCCAATCATAAGCCCAGGAGATATTTTTCCCTCTGTAAAGTTTAAACACTGAGAAAACTCCCAATTCTGACATTTTTCACAGGGAGGAACTATATCCCGTGCATAACAAGAAAGAACAGGATCAGCTATTACCCTATCTCCTATCTCAAAATTCTCAACCTCATCACCTTTTTCTACGATTATTCCTAAATTCTCATGCCCAAAGACAAAAGGAAAAGAAGCAAAAGGAGATGTGGAAGGACTATCATGTAACCTTATAAGTCCAATATCACTTCCACATATACCCCCCATCAGGGTCTTAACTTTAACCCACTTACTTCCAAGGAGCTTAGGCTCAGGAAATTCTCCGTATCTTACACAGGAAAAAACATTATAGTAAAAAGAGTGATGAATTTTTCCTAAAACCCTACTAGCCAGATATCTAGGAATACTCTCTTCAAACCACACCGCTTTCATAAAATTTCTCCCCCCATTTATAAGAGATTATAGTGTTGCCTCATATAATTCGTCAAAGTATTCTTGCAAATCTTCATTATTAAGAATTTTCTTGGCAAAAGCACTTCCCACAATTACTCCATCAACTAAACCTTTTAAAGTTTTTATTTGTTCTCCACTTCTTATTCCAAACCCCCATACCAATGGTTTATCTGTTTCCTTTCTCACTCTTTTTACAAAAGCTATACTCTCCTCTAAAAGAGTTTCTCTCTCACCTGTCACTCCTTTAACAGATATGCAATATAAAAAGCTGGGTGCTATTTTAACTATCTTCTTTATTCTCTCCTCCCTAGTAGTTGGTGATATAAACAAAATTAAATCTAAGTTAAATTTAGTAAAGAGTGGAACTAAAGTTTCTGCCTCTTCTAACGGAAGATCAGGTATAACAAGTCCTTTTACTCCTACCTCTCTAAACTTCTCCAATTTACTTTCTAAATCCTTTTGGACAAGATTAAAGTAAAGAAGCAAGATTGTATCAATTTTCTTGGAAATCTCTGTTTTTGCTAACCAATTAATCGTACTTCCCAAATTTACACCATTAATCATAGCTCGATAATTTATCTCTTGAAGAATTGGACCGTCTGCTATAGGATCAGAAAAGGGTATTCCTAGCTCTAAAATATCTATTTTATCTTTATTTCTTATTAAAAATCCCTCTAAAAAATGAAAACTTGGAAAACCAGAGACAAAAAAAGGAATAAAAAGAAGAGATTTTTTCTTCTCCCTAAATTTGTCTAATAAATTAACCATTCTCTCCCTCCAAATAACCATATATTATCCCAAGATCTTTATCGCCCCTTCCAGAAAGATTTATTATTATTAAAGGCTCATCCTCAGGAAAACTATCTCTATGCTCTATCACATAACCTATCGCATGAGCACTTTCTAATGCAGGGATAATACCCTCTAACTCTGAGAGAGCATAAAAACCCTTTAAAGCTACTTCATCAGTAGCTAAATCGTATTTGACCCTTCCTATCTTAGCTAAAAAACTATGTTCAGGTCCTACTCCAGGATAGTCGAGTCCTGCAGAAATAGAGTGAGTTGGGGCTACATTACCATTTTCATCTTGAATAAGGTACATCTTCGCTCCATGAAGAACCCCTATCCTTCTAAAATTTATACTTGCAGAATGAAAACCAGATTCTAAACCTCTTCCCCCTCCCTCTACTCCAATAATTTTTACCTTTTCTTCTAAAAAAGGGTAAAAAAGGCCAATAGAATTACTACCGCCGCCTACTGAAGCTACCAAATAATCAGGCATTCTACCTTCTATCTCAAGAATTTGCTTTTTAGCTTCATCTCCAATTATTCTCTGAAAATCTCTCACAATCATTGGATAAGGATGAGGTCCCACTACAGAACCCAGAAGATAGTAGCTATCTTCTGGATTAGAGACCCAATCTCTTAATGCTTCGTTTATTGCTTCCTTTAAAGTTTTTGATCCCACTTTCACAGGAACAACCTCAGCTCCTAACAGTCTCATTCTTAATACATTCATCTTTTGTCTTTTACAATCCTCTTCTCCCATATACACTGTACATTTAAATCCAAACAAAGCTGCGACAGTAGCAGTAGCAACTCCATGTTGACCAGCACCTGTTTCCGCGATCAATCTTTTTTTTCCCATATACTTAGCAAGCAAAGCTTGCCCTATAGCATTATTAATTTTGTGAGCTCCTGTATGACACAAATCTTCTCTCTTAAAATAAATTTTAGCTTTCAATTTTTTTGAAAGATTTTTAGCAAAATATAGAGGAGTAGGTCTTCCTACATAATTTTTCAAATAGTAGTTATATTCTTCTTTAAAACTTTCATCTTCTTTGTATTTTTTATAAGCTTCTTCAAGTCTTAACAAAGGTTCTACTAATGTCTCAGGAACAAATCTTCCACCAAACTCTCCAAAATATCCTCTCTCATCGGGAAACTTTTTCAAATCTATTTCTTTCATATTCTCTCACCTTTCTCATAAAATTTGAGATCTTCAACAGGTCTTTCTTACCTTTCTCTATCTCAACACTACTTGATAAATCAATTCCAAAAGGATCAAGAACTAAAACTCTCTCCAAGTTTTCTTCATTGATACCACCAGCTAGTATAGTTTTTTTATCTACATATTTTTTAACCCTTATTAGAAACTCCTCGAAATTCAAATTACTATTTTTACTCTTATCCAAAAGTATATATGATAGGTTAGAAAATTTTTCAATATTTCTTTCCAAGTTTTCTTCTTTATCCACATTTATGGCTTTTATTAAAAAGAATTCTTTAAATTTTTCCAAAAAACCCAACTCTTCATCTCCATGAAATTGAATACCATCTAGAGGCAATATATTCATTATTTCTTTTAATTCTTCTAAAGTAGGATTTATAAATACTCCAATTTTTAAAATTTTTAACTTTTTCAAATGAGGAGCAATTTTATTCAATAAACCCCAAGATATATATCTCGGAGACCAAGGGACAAAAACAAGTCCTACAGCACTTACTCCTTCCATTTCGCAGTGCAAAGCAGAAATTATATCTGTTATCCCGCAGATTTTAATCCACATCCTTCAAAAAGCTCCTTTATCTTAGATATAGGATTTTCAGAAGTCACAATGCTTTCCCCTACAAGCACTGCTTTTACTCCATATTGATAAAGAAATTTTATATCTTCCTTACTTTTTATCCCACTAGCACTAATTACTAGGATTTCACTAGATATTAATTGCAAAAGTTTTATAGTGTTATTTATATCAACTTTAAATGTGCTAAGATCACGATTATTAATCATTATTATACGTGGATTTAAATCTAAGGCTCTCTCCAAATCTTTTTCATCATAAACTTCTACAATTGGCTCTATATCTAACTTTTTACAAAGAGAATATAAGTTTTTAAGTTCTCCATTTGAAAGAATTCTAGCAATAAGTAAAACAGCATCCGCACCTAAAATTCGTCCCTCATAAATTTGTTCAGGTATTAATATAAAGTCTTTTTGCAAAAGAGGTTTTTTAGTAATTCTCCTTACTAGAGCTAAATTATCTAAACTAGCAGAAAAACTCTCAGCAGTAAGAACAGAGATTGCTGATATTTCAGAACTTTCATTATATATCTTTGCCATCTCCGAAATAGTCCTAGAAAGAAGTCTCCCTTTAACTGGAGAGGCAGGCTTTATTTCTCCAATAATATTAAATCTATTTCTACTCAAAGTGTTATAGAAATAATCTTTTTCTTTCTCGGGAAATGTCGTAGGAATTCTATATATCTTATTAAATATTCTTTTCCTTTTTTCTTCTACAAGTTTGTCGAGTATATTCATACAGTCTGCCCCCTTAATCTCTTTATATACTCGTAAACATTACCTTTTAAGATATGATCTTTGACCTTATCAAAACCTTCTTTTACATTTTTTACCTTTCTTAGAATCCACAAAGCAAAAGCACTATTTACAGAAACAATATCTATATGAGATTCGGGAGCCTGTCCTCTAAATATATTTTCAAGTATTCTTGCATTCTCTTCAGCACTACCACCTATAAATTCATCTCTGTTATATCTCTTAATTCCAATATCTTCAGGAGAAAATTCAAAGTGGTCTATTTTACCATCTTTGAGATAAGCAAATATTGTCGTTCCAGAAAGAGATATTTCATCTATACCGTCTTCCTTACCATGATAGAATAGTATATTATCTCTTTTTAAAATTAATGCAGCTTCAGCCATTCTTCGCATTGCACTCTCCGAATACACCCCTAAAATTTGTCCTTGAAGTCTCGCAGGGTTTAACATGGGACCAGCCATATTAAAAATAGTCCCTATTCCAAGCTCCCTCCTCACCTTTGCAGCTTTTCCAACCACAGGATGAAAATGAGGAGCAAAGATTATTCCAATACCATTTTTATCAATATCCTCTGCAACTTTTTCAGGATTATCGCTACACTTAAAACCTAAAGCCTCAACCACATCAATACTTCCTGCCTTACTAGACATAGCTCTATTCCCATGTTTAGCTACCTTTATTCCTAAACTTGCTAAAACAAATGCAACAGCAGTAGAAATATTGAAAGTATTGGATTTATCTCCTCCTGTTCCGCATACATCAATAGCAGGAAATTGATTAGGAACTTTTTTAGCCCTCTCGTATAATCCATCTACAAACCCTGCTATCTCTTCTGGATCTTCACCTTTTAATCTTAATCCTAATAAAAAAGCTCCAAGTTGTGCCTCTGTTATTTCTCCTTTCTCTAGATTTATTATAATCTCTTTTGCTTCTTCAAAATTAAGATGTTTACCCTCAGCTATTTTCTTAATATATTCTCTAACCATTTATTACACCCCCTAACTTTAAAAAATTTCTAATTAACTTCTTACCTGAAGGTGTAAATATAGACTCAGGATGAAACTGCACTCCATATACAGGTTTATCTTCATATTGAATACCCATTATTAATTTATCTAACGTCCACGCTATAACACTAAGAGAAGGACTAAGAGTATCAATATCAACCACTAAAGAATGATATCTCGTAGCCTCAAAGGGATTTTCAATACCATCAAAAAGAGGATTTCCAGAATGATATATAAGAGAAACTTTTCCATGCATCGGAATAGGAGCCCTTATTATTTTAGTACCAAAAGCAGCTGCTATAGCCTGATGCCCTAAACAAATCCCTAGAATAGGAACTTTATCTTTAAATTCTCTCACTACTTGAATACTTATTCCTGCATTTTCGGGAACAGATGGCCCAGGAGAAATAACTATAGCCTCAGGTTTTAGCTCATAAATCTCCTTGATCGTAATTTTATCGTTTCTAAAAACAACTACCTCACAAAATTCAGAAAGATACTGATATAGATTGTAGGTGAAAGAATCATAATTATCTATCAACAAGACCATTATCTAACTCCCCCGCTATCTTAATGGCTTCAAAAAGGGCCTTCGCTTTATTAATGCATTCTTTGTATTCCTTTTTAGGAATAGAATCATAAACGATTCCTGCCCCTGTCTGAATATATAAATCATTTCCTTTTAAGAAATAGGTTCTAATAGTGATACAAGTATCCAAGTTACCATTAAGAGAGAAATAGCCTACCCCTCCAGCATATGGTCCTCTTTTAAATCTCTCTAATTCTTCAATTATCTCCATGGCTCTAACCTTTGGGGCTCCTGAAACAGTACCTGCTGGAAAAGAAGCTCTCAATACCTCAAGAGGATGAATACCATCTTTTACCTTGCAAGAAACTGTACTTACTAAATGCATTACATGAGAATACTTCTCTACTCGCATCACATCCTCTACAACCACTGTTCCAATTTGAGCTATTCTTCCTAAATCATTTCTTGCCAAATCTAACAACATAGTATGTTCAGCTCTTTCTTTCTCATCAGAAACAAGTTCTTGTTCTAACTTAAGATCTTCCTCTTCATCCTTGCCCCTTCTCCTTGTCCCTGCTATTGGCCTAATCTCAGCTTTCCCCTCTTCAACTTTTACTAAAGCCTCAGGAGATGAACCTATAAGATACCTATCTTTAAACTTCAGATAAAACATATAAGGAGAAGGATTTACAAATCTTAGCGCTCTATACAAAAGATAAGGATCTTCCCCATACTTCATGTAAAACCTTTGAGAATAAACAACTTGAAAAATTTCTCCCGCTCTAATATACTCAATTGCTTTCTCTACATTTTTCTCATATTCTTTTTGAGAAACCATATATTCAATTTCTGAATTGATTTTACCTTTCTTGATTTTGCTTACTGGTTTTTCAAACAGCTCTTTTATCTCATTAATTCTTTCTTCTATTTTTTCTTTCACCTCTGGACTCTCCTTCTCGTCTTCTGGAACAAGAAAAATCACACTAATTCTTCTTTTAAGATGATCAAAAACCACAAGAAAATCTACAACCTGAAATTCTGCTAAAGGAAATTTAACAGGATCAAGGGTCAAATTAGGAAGTTTTTCCCATTGTCTCACTATATCATAACTAAAATATCCTACTATACCTCCTATAAACCTTGGAAGATCTTTTGTGTTTTTGATGGCCACCACTGGAAATCTTTGAGAAAGATAAGATAAAATATCAAAATTAATTTCTTCGTCAAAACTTAAAATCTCCTTTGGACGCCAACTTATAAAAGAATATCTCCCAATTCTTTCTCCTCCTTCCGCACTTTCGAGAAGGAAGAGAAAATCCTCATCCTTTACTTTTAAGAGTAAACTTGATGGCGTTTCAAAGTCTCCAGGAAAATCAAAGGAAATGGGAACATACTTTTTAGAAGTAACTTTCTCCACAATTTTGAAACACCTCCTTAAAAATCTAATCTTTAAATAGGCCATAAATAAAAAACCCTCTCACCCTTTAAAGGGCGAGAGGGTTTACTCTCGCGGTGCCACCTTTCTTGGGCTACATCGCCCATCTCCTTTTCGGGTACGGGAGTACACCATTGCCTCCGATACCCTTTGCCTTGATAACGGTGGCAGCTCCGGCATAGCTTACTCGGGAAGATAATTCTCTTCCCTTTCAGTATGCAGCTCCCAGGCCCATTCACTCCCTGCGCTGATAGCCGGCTTCCACCTTACCCGGCCTCTCTGGATCCCGCTGGGGAGTTACTCCTCCTGTTCACAGCCTTTATTATAATTCCCTTTATTAAACTTTGTATGGAATTATAATACAGAAAAAAGTTTTTTGCAAATTTTATTTTCTCCTTTCTATAACCCCAGCACAAAGAACATAATCATCCTTATAACAAACCAAGATTTGTCCAGGAGTTACAGCCCATTGGGGCTCGTCAAATACTACTATCACTTCAGAAGGAGATATTATCTTTAAAACTGCAGAAGAAGGTTTCATATTATATCTTATCATGGCCTTCACCCTTAGCTCCTTTTCTTGAGGAAAAAAAGAAGGATAGTTAACATCTATTGCATACACTTCCTGCGATAAAATTTTTTCTTTATCAGCTACTATAACATTACCACTTATTGGATCGATATCTTTAACATACATAGGTTTCCCTAAAGCTACTTTTAATCCTTTTCTTTGTCCGATAGTGAAAGAAAAGATACCTGTATGCTTTCCTACAACTTTTCCATCCTCCGTTAATATTTTCCCTGCTTTCTCTTCAATAAAGTTTTTCAAAAATCTCCTATAATCCTTATCAGGTAAAAAACATATTTCTTGACTTTCTTCCTTATTCGCTACAATAAGCCCTATCTCCTTAGCGATCTCCCTTACTTCTATTTTAGTAAGATCTCCTACTGGAAAGAGAGCTTTTTCTATTTGGTTTTGAGCTAACATTCCTAAAAAATAGGATTGATCTTTTCTCTCATCTTTCCCTCTCATTAATAAATATACCTTTTTATCTTCATTCCAAACTTTCCTTACATAATGCCCTGTAGCAAGATATTTAGCCCCCAACTCTTCTGCTTTTCTCAATAGAAGGTCAAATTTTATTAGTTTATTACAAAATACACAAGGATTAGGAGTATATCCTTTCTTATATGATTCTATAAAATATCTTATTATTGTATTTTCAAATTCTTTCTTAAGATTGACAACATAATGA
This sequence comes from uncultured Dictyoglomus sp., assembly GCA_938039765.1. GTDB lineage: Bacteria > Dictyoglomota > Dictyoglomia > Dictyoglomales > Dictyoglomaceae > Dictyoglomus. The sequence goes on from CALHTV010000208.1 coordinate 12,116, forward strand.
GGAATTCCTAAATAATGAGCAACCCTCATAGCATCATTTATAGCATTCAAAGAACAACAAGCCTCATACCTTTCTAAA
>CALHTV010000209.1 GCA_938039765.1 uncultured Dictyoglomus sp.
GAATATTTTGCTTATTTCTTAAGTAAATACTTAAGAATTCCTTATGGACCTTTGCTTTATCTCAAAAAAGAAATTAAGGCTCAAAAAGCTCTCAGCTATAAAGAAAGAGAATTAAATGTTTTAAATGCTTTTGAAGTTATAAAAAAAGAAGACAGATATATAGAAAATATTCTTTTAGTTGATGATGTCTATACTACAGGATCTACTCTAAGGGAATGTGTTAGAACAATGAGGGAAAGTTTAAAATTAGATAGAGTTTACGTTTTTACAGCAGTGAGAGCTCTTATCTAAAAATCTTATTAAGGAGGTTTTGTTATGCAAATAAATTATGTTGGTAAGAATTTGAGTATATCAGAAAATCTTCAACAATATGCTGAAAAGAAATTATCAAAGCTTTCTCGCTTTTTTGATCATATCGAGAATATGGAAGTGGTATTTTCTGAAGAAGATTGGAGAGATGGAAGTAAAAGGCATAGAGTAGAGGTTACCCTTGAAGCTAACGGGAAGATAATAAAGGCTTCAGAATCCAATCAAGATTTTAGAAGTAGTATAGATTTAGTTGTAGATAAATTGGAAACTCAACTTAAAAAATTTAAGGAGAAAATGATTGATAGAGCACAAAGAACAGAAAGTTTAAGAGATTTATTGGTTGAGAAACCAGAAGAAGAAGAAAAAATTAAAATAGTTAAGATAAAAAGATTTGCTCTTAAGCCTATGGATATAGAAGAGGCTATTTTACAGATGGAACTTTTAGGACATGATTTCTTCATTTTTAGAGATGCGGAAACAGACAAAATTGGGGTTCTTTATAAAAGGAAAGACGGGAATTATGGCCTAATAATAACTGAGGAGGAGTAATGAGTTTCTTATCAAGACTTTTTAATTCCAATGCTAGAATCTTAAAAAAGCTAGAAGATTACGTTAAAAGGATTAATGAACTAGAACCTGAGATTAGTAAATTATCAGACGACGAACTCAGAAGTAAGACAGCTGAGTTTAAACAAAGACTAGAAAGAGGTGCTACACTAGATGATTTATTGATTGAAGTATATGCTGTAGTAAGAGAAACAGCAAAAAGAACTATAGGAATGAGACATTTTGATGTTCAACTTATGGGAGGAATAGTGCTGCATCAAGGAAAAATTGCTGAAATGCAAACTGGAGAGGGAAAAACTTTAGTTGCTACTTTGCCGGCATATTTAAATGCATTAGAAGGTAAAGGAGTTCATATAGTAACTGTTAATGATTATTTAGCTAAAAGAGATCGATACTGGATGGGACCTATATATGAATTTTTAGGATTAGAGGTAGGCCTTCTTCAAAATGATACTCCTATTTTAGAAAGAAAAAAGGCTTATATGGCAGATATCACTTATGGTACTAATAATGAGTTTGGATTTGATTATTTAAGAGATAATATAGCTTTGTCTCCAGAGCAACTTGTTCAAAGGGACTTAAATTATGCTATTATTGACGAAGTAGACAGCATTCTTATAGATGAAGCTCGTACTCCGTTAATAATTTCAGGTCCTGCAAAAGGAGAAAGTCATGTATATAAACTTGCTATACGTGCTGCTAGATATTTGAAGAAAGATGAAGATTATACCACTGACGAAAAAACAAGGACTGTATCTCTTACAGAAGATGGTTTAAGAAAAGCTGAAAAGTTTTTAGGAGTGAAAGATCTTTATGATTTTAAGAATATGGATCTTGCTCATGCTTTACTTCAGTGTTTGAAAGCTCTTAATTTTTATCATAGAGATAGAGATTATATAGTTAAAGATGGAGAAGTTATAATTGTGGATGAGTTCACTGGAAGATTGATGTTTGGTAGAAGATACAGTGATGGACTTCATCAAGCAATAGAAGCTAAAGAAGGGGTAAGAATCAGAGAAGAAAATGTAACTCTTGCTACTATCTCGATTCAAAATTACTTTAGAATGTATAAGAAGCTTGCAGGAATGACTGGAACAGCGGCTACTGAAGAAGAAGAGTTTGTTAAAATTTATGGCCTAGAAGTAGTGGTTATTCCCCCAAATAAACCTTTAAGAAGAATAAATTATCCTGACGTTATATATAGAACTGAGGAAGAAAAATTCGAAGCTGTAGTTAAAGAAATTGAAGATTTGTATAAAATCGGTAGGCCAGTATTAGTTGGAACCACCTCTATAGAAAAATCAGAAAGATTAAGCAAAATGTTGAAGAAGAAAGGAGTTCCTCATCAAGTATTAAATGCAAAGTATCATGAAAAAGAAGCATATATTGTTGCTCAAGCTGGAAGATATAAGGCTGTAACTATAGCTACCAATATGGCAGGAAGAGGAACCGATATTCTTTTAGGTGGAAATCCTGAGATGCTCGCAAAGCAAGAAGTAGATCCAGAAAAGGACAGAGAAAAATACTTAAAGAAGCTTGAAGAGTATAAACAAATATGTGAAGAAGAACGAAAAAAAGTTGTAGAACTTGGGGGACTCCATGTAATTGGTACAGAGAGACATGAGAGTAGGAGAATTGATAATCAGTTAAGAGGAAGAGCAGGAAGACAAGGTGATCCAGGTTCTTCTAGATTTTATTTGTCCTTAGAAGATGATCTTTTGAGGTTATTTGGTGGTGAGCAAATAAAATCTCTTATGGAAAGATTAGGAATGGAAAGGGGGCAACCTATAGAATCCCCATTACTTACAAAAATAATTGAAAATAGTCAGGCAAAAGTGGAAAAAATGAATTTTGAAATAAGGAAGCAACTTCTAGAATATGATGATGTATTGAATAAACAAAGAGAGGTGGTTTACAAAGAAAGAAGAAAAATACTTCTTATGGAAGACTTAGAGGATATAGTACAGAAAATGTTGAAAAGAGTTTTAGATAAAGTTTTAAATATTATGTTTAAACAAGAAGAAAAAAATAGTTGGAAAAATGTATTTATAGAAGTTTTTGGATTTTTGCCTTCAAATTGGGATAAGATAATAGCTGAGGAAGATACTGAAAAAATATGTCAAATTCTAGAAAATCAAGTAAAAGAAAGATATGAAAAGAAGAAAGAAGAGTTCGGAGAAGAGGCGTGGAAAGAAATACAAAGGATAGTGCTTCTTTATGTAATTGATAAACTATGGATTGAACATTTAAATGATATGGATGCTTTGAGAGATGGAATTGGCTTAA
>CALHTV010000210.1 GCA_938039765.1 uncultured Dictyoglomus sp.
AATTTTTCTTGAATTTTTTTTATTTCAGGTTGGATTTTTTGTTGAAGAAAAAGACTTTTAAGTTGAGCATGAGTTAAGGGATAAAGAATTATCCTAATAATAATCACAAGAAAAATTATTGCTATCCCATAATTTCCTGAAAGTTTATAGAAAAACTCTAATAAATATCCTAATCCATTAGCAAGAGCATCTATCATTTATTTTTTCCTCCTTTTAATTTTTAATTCTAAACTCTCTTCTTTAGTAGGAACAGGATCATAACCTCCTGGATTAAAGGGATGGCACCTTAAAATTCTCTTTATAGCCATGATTCCCCCCTCCCATGCCCCAAACCTTTCAATGGCCTCCAGAGCATAAGTAGAGCAGGTAGGATAAAATCTACAACTCGGAGGTAAAAGAGGTGAAAGAAATCTTTTATAAAATTTTATAAGCTTAATTAACAAAGCTTTTATCATTTTTTAAAACCCCTGCTTTCTCCCATACCCTCAATAGCATATCCTTTACCACGTAAAAATCCATATCCTTTATATCCTCTCCTGGTTTGACTATAACAAGCATTTCTATGTCGTCTCTTAAATAAGGTCTATAAAGCCTATAAACCTCTCTTATTAACCTTTTTATCCTATTCCTTACTACTGCTTTTCCTACCTTTTTGTTTATGCTTATCCCTATCCTTCTCTTTTCAGTATTTTTTCTTATGTAAACTATAAAATTCTTAGAGGGGAAATAAGGCTTTCCCTCTCTAAGAATACGCAAAAAATCCTCTTGTTTTTTTAATCTTTCTTCTTTAGGAAAAGAATAAAGTCCCAATTATACTGTAAGTCTCTTTCTTCCTTTAGCTCTCCTTCTTTTAATAACCCTTCTTCCTCCAGGTGTTCTCATACGGGCAAGAAATCCATGGACTCTTTTTCTATGATGTTTTTTAGGCTGATAAGTTCTTTTCATTTCTTACCCTCTCCTTTTCTTTAACTTTTTCTCAAATGTAATAAATACAAGGTTAATACTAACAAAAAACTATATTATCGTCAAGGTAAGAACTCAGGAATATAGGCTTTACCACCTTTTATAATCTTTAGATTTTCAGGAAGATTGTTCAAATTATTTAAAATCCTTTTTCTTATAATATCAATTTCCTCAAAATCTCTTACTATTTGACCTTCTTTTACAAGAGGCTTTAATAAAGGTCTTTTTTCAGGAAGAAGCTCTGAATTAAAGAGCCTTACCGTATCTTTAAAATCCTCTCCTCTCTGAACTTGTTTTGCACCTGGCATATTTCCTGACTTAGCTATGGGCTTCCCATCTACCTCTACAATTTTTAGAGCAAAATCAATAACTGGTGCATTAGCAACTCTTGTTCCCACTCCAAAAGCATCTACTAAATCTCTAAACCTTTCTATTTCATACTCATCTAATCCACCACTAAGAAAGACTTGAATATTGGAAAAACCTCTTCTTGCAAATTCCCATCTAATATCTTTTATAAGATAAGCATAATCTTTGCTATCAACTCTTACTCCAGCAAGTTTTTCTTTAAGAGCCTCAAGAGCATTTAAAGCTCCTGTTGTAGGAGAACCGTAAGTATCTATTAAGGCAATCCTTGGAATCTTGGGATCCACATATTGGTCAAAAGCTAAAAAGGCTTCTTTTTCATCACCAATTATTAATATAAGGGCATGAGGCATAGTACCCACGGGTGTTTTAAATATATATTTAGCTCCTAAAACATTCGAAACACCATCAAAACCAGCTACATACGTAGAATACTCCACTACAGGTGAAAGAAAAGGATGTTGTCTTCTAGTTCCAAAACTATAAACTCTCTTATCCTTCGCAGCTATTCTAACTCTTGCAGATTTTGTGGCAATCCCAGACATGAAGGATATAAAACCAAGAATAGAAGTTTCATACCTAGCAAAAATTCTGTATTTTCCTCTTATTTGAAGTACAGGTTCATAAGGGAAAAATACCTCTCCTTCATCCATAGCATACACATCTATGGGAAGTCCCTCTAGAAGCTTTGCTACCTCATAAATCCCAAGAACAATACCAAATTGATAGTTCTCGTCAGGAAAACTCTTTGTGAAAAGCTCCATTACTACTTCAGGATTTTTTCCCAAGCCATCTAAAATCTCTTCAGTCCTTAAGAAGTAAGCATCAGTATTAAGTCCATTCTTAATCTCTTCAGGTTTTGCAACCAAAAACTCCTTCAAAGTTTTATTCCTCCCATCTCTCTAAAAATTCTTGTGTAGTATATATTTTAGCATTATGAATATCTTTCATATATCTTAAAGCCCTCTCATGTTCTTCCGGAACAAAAGAGGCTGTTGCATCTGATATTACTACAACATCATACCCTCTGAAAAAGGCATCAGCTGAGTTATGTAGTACACATATATGAGTACTTGTACCTGTAAGAATTACAGTATCAACATTCAAACTTTTGAGAAGCTCTTCAAGCTCAGTTTTATAAAATCCACTATATACCCTCTTCTTTATCACATAATCTCCCTCTTTAGGAGCAAGCTCTGGAATAATTTCTGAACCCTCATCTCCCTCCATAGCATGTTTTCCCCACAAAGAAAGTTCTTTATCAGAATCAGTATGAGCATCTCTTAAATAGATAACAGGAAGATTTTTAGCATGAAATTTATCTATTAATAACTTAATATTAGGAACAATCTCTTGAGCATAAGGATTACCAAACTTTCCTATAATAAAATCTACCACCATATCTATCACTATTAAGGCAGGACGCATTTTTTTCACCTCCCTAAACTCCCACCAATTTGCTATTATTATAGCAAATAGAAAGGGATGGCCAAAAGCCATCCCTTTCTAATACGAACATGAAGTTGATTTCTTAACTACTACTTCTTTCCTTTTGTAAAATACCAAATCAAGAGTATGATCACAACTATTATGAGGACCCACCAATACCACGCCATATTAAACACCCCCTTTTAAGATTGATTTTTAATTCTATTCTTTATTTAAGCTAATGTCAACTTTAAAAATTCCTAATATACAAGAAAAACTTAAACATTTAACAATTTTTTATAAAATTTATAGGGTTTTTTTACTTAATGAGAGAGATAAGATAAAATACAAGAACAATTAATAATTATTCAAAAAGGGGGATTAAAGTGGAAGAAATAAAAATATCAGACAGAAAAGATAATTTTATAAGAGGAGACAAAGAATTTTTTTATTTTGCAGATACATGCTGGAGTGCTTTTACAAACATCTCTATGGATGAATGGAAATATTATCTAAACTATAGGAAGATGCAAGGATTTAATGCAATTCAAATAGACATACTGCCGCAATGGGATAGAAGTAAAACGGATAATTATATCGATCCTTTTGAGGTTTTACGAAATGGTAAATGGAATTTTAATAAAATAAATGAAAAATACTTTGAAAGAGCTGTTAATATGGTGGAAATGATGGTAGAGAGGGATATTATTCCTGCATTAGTAGTATTATGGTGTAATTATGTGTCGGGAACATGGTTATCAAAGAGGGATTCTTCTTATGTTATTCCAAAGGAAAATTTAGAGGATTATTTATATTACGTTGCAGAAAGGTTTAAGAAATATAATCCTATATTTATTATATCGGGAGACACAAACTTTGAGACTGAGGAAGCCATAGAGTACTATTTAAAAGCCTTAAGAATAGTAAAAGAAGTTGTCCCTAAATCATTAACTACTATGCATTTATGTGGAGGTTTTTGGGAATTACCTGAGGAGATTATTAAATCTCCTTATTATGATTTTTACATGTATCAATCTTGTCATTTTAAAGATAAACAAAATTGGGCCTACGAGGTAGCTCAAAAATTTTACAATATGCCTATAAAAAGACCTATAGTGAATGGAGAACCCTGTTATGAAGGTCTAGGATCAATTATGTCCTTTAATAAATATGGAAGATTTACAAGAAGTGATGTGAGAAAAGCAATCTGGCAGAGTTTACTTTCTGGAGCAAAAGCAGGGGTGACTTATGGGGCACATGGTATATGGTCTTGGGAAAAGGGTATAGGAGAATATGAGTTTTCGGAAGCATATGGAAGGCCATATGATTGGAGGGACGCCATAAAATTCCCAGGAGTTTATGATGTAAGTTTTGCAAAATGGATCTTTGAAAAATATAAACTATTTGACATAGAGCCATGTAATGAAATTTTAGTAAATGATACTTCTGAGATAAGGATTTCCAAAGGGAAAGATAAAATAGTAATTTATTCACCCTTTAATTTAGATATAAAGATAAAAATTGGAGAAGATAATTACTATTGGGAGGGTATAGAGCTTGAAGAGAGA
>CALHTV010000211.1 GCA_938039765.1 uncultured Dictyoglomus sp.
GAAAAATTGACAATATTATTCAAAGATTAACAGAAATATATATGCTACTTCCCTTCCTTCCTCTAATGATAATGATTTCATTATTTTACAAATTAACTATATGGAAGCTATTACTAGTACTAATATTTTTAAGCCTTTTTGGTTCTGGAATTAAAACTCAAAGAGCAATGGTCCTTCAAGTAAAAACCCTTCCATATATAGAAGCAGCTAAAACTTATGGTGCTAGTAATATGAGGATTGTATTTTTATACATCATTCCTAAGATACTTCCTCCAATAATTCCAGGATTAATAATAAATATTCCAGGATATATCTTTTTAGAGGCGATTCTTTCTTTCTTTGGAGTTTTGGATCCTACAGAACCAACCCTAGGAAGAATAATTCAGGAAGCTTTTGTAAATGGTGCACTATATAAAGGTTTCTACTACTGGGTTATAGAGCCATCTCTTATTATAGTTTTAATGGCTATTTCTTTTGCCCTATTAGGGTTTGTACTTGACAGAATAGTAAATCCTAAATTAAAGGAAATCTAGGAGTGAAGAAAATGAGAGAAAAAGAAACAGTTTTAAGGTTGAATAACTTCTCGTTAACTTATAAAACCCAAAAAGGTCCTTTACAAGCAGTAAGAAATGTGTCTTTTGAATTAAAAGAAGGAGAGACACTGGCAATTGTAGGGGAATCCGGATGTGGTAAAAGTTCTTTGGCTAGAGGAATCCTGAGACTATTTCCTAGAAACTTAGAAAAGGTATCAGGCGAAATTTATATGGATGGCCAAGAAGTATTATCAATGAAAGAAGAAGATTTCAGAAAAAATGTTCGTTGGACTAAAATATCCATGGTGTTTCAAGGGGCAATGAATTCTTTAAATCCAATTCTTAAAACAATACAACAAATTTCTGAACCTCTAATTATACATATGGGAATGGATAAGATCTCTGCCTACAATAGGGCAAAAGAGCTGTTATCTTTAGTTGGAATTCCTGAATCCTTTGCAGAAAGATATCCTTTTGAACTTTCAGGAGGAATGAAACAAAGAGTAGTAATTGCAATGGCACTAGTAACTCACCCTAAAGTTGTAATTCTAGATGAACCAACTTCTGCTTTAGATGTTATTACCCAAGCAAATATTATGAATCTTTTGAAACTTCTCAAAAAAGAATTAAACCTCAGCTATATTTTCATTACTCATGATATAGCAACTGCTAGTGAACTTGCTGACAATATAGCAGTAATGTATGCAGGAGAAATTGTAGAAATTAGTCCATCTGAAGTTTTTTATAGCAAACCTGCTCATGGCTATACAATGATGCTTCTTGATAGTGTACCTACCTTAAAAACCACTAAGAAATTAAAATCTATTCCGGGATCACCACCAAGTCTTATAAATCCTCCTACAGGATGTAGATTTCATCCAAGATGTCAATATGTAATGGATATATGTAAGAAAAAAGAGCCTCCTATGTTTCAAAAAGGAGAAAACCATTATGCAAAATGTTATATAGGTGAGAGCCATGAATAATAGCATATTACTAAAAATAGAAAATTTAAAAGTTTGGTTTGAGATTAGAAAAAATATTTTAACACCCCCAATGTATGTAAAAGCAGTAGATGGAATTTCGTTTGATCTAAAAAAGGGAGAATCCATTTCTCTAGTAGGAGAAAGTGGCTCTGGCAAAACTACTTTAGGAAGGACTATTCTTAGACTTTATGAACCTACAGATGGAAATATAATTTTCGAGGACAAAGATATAACAAAATTAGACTTCAAAAGCTTAAGCTGGTACCGCAAAGAAACAGGTTTTATTCAACAAGATCCTTTTGGAGCTTTAGCTCCCCATTTCACTATTTATAAAATTTTAGAAGAACCCTTGCTAATAAACAAAATTGGAACCCCTGCAGAGAGAAGAGACATGATTCTAAAAGCCCTTGAAGAAGTCAAGCTTACCCCAGTCAGTGATTTCATAGGAAAATATCCCCACATGCTTTCTGGAGGACAGATGCAAAGAGTTGTAATAGCAAGAGCTCTAATAATGAGGCCAAAACTTGTTATTGCAGATGAGCCTGTTTCAATGCTTGATGCTTCAGTAAGAATAGAAATTCTAGATCTTTTAAGAGACCTACAAGAAAAACACCACATGAGTATGATTTATATTACCCATGACTTAGCAACTGTGAGAGCTTTTACAAATTGGATATTTATAATGTACGCAGGAAATCTAGTAGAAAGAGCAAAAACTGAAGAATTGATTGAAAATCCTCTACATCCTTATACTAAAGCTCTCTTAGAAGCTATTCCAGATCCAGATCCGGAAAATAGAAGAAGAATGAGAAAAGTACCAGAAGGAGAACCACCAAATCTTATAAATCCTCCTACAGGATGTAGATTTCATCCAAGATGTCAATATGTAATGGATATATGTAAAGAAGCAATTCCTGAAGATATAGAAGTAGAAAAAGAACATTGGGTAAGATGTTGGTTATATAGCAAGGGGTAAAGGTATACCTTTACCCCTTGCTGAGTCTTTCTAAAACTATCTTATACCCATCAGCCCCATAGAGAAGGAATTTCTTTACTCTGCTTATAGTAGCCGAACTTGTTCCTGTTTCTTTCTCTATTTCCTCATAAGATTTGCCTTCAAAAAGCATCTTTGCTACTTTTAACCTTTGAGATAATTCTTTTATTTCGGTAATAGTACAAATATCTTCTAAGAACCTTACTACTTCTTCTTCATTTTCTAAGGATAAAATAGCTTTTACTAAAAAGGTTATATCCTCATCCACCCATTTAGGTTTATACACTAATAACATTACCTCCTAAATTTGATATGATTTCCACAAAATTTGGAAATGAGATGCTAATACTACCACTTTCAATAACAGTCTCTCCTTCGGCTATTAAACCTGCTATAGAAAATGCCATTGCTATTCTATGATCATAAAAGGTCTCTATCTCACCCCCATAGAGTTTTGTAGGACCATAAACCACAAATCCATTTTCAATTACTTCTGCTCTTCCACCCATTTTATTTATACCTTGGACAATGGCCATAATTCTATCGGATTCCTTTACTCTTAACTCTTCCACATCTCTAAAAACACTCTTTCCTTTACCCTGAGTTGCAATTATAGCAAGAATAGGTACCTCGTCTATAAGTTTTGGAATAATATCTTTTCCTATCTCAAAAGCTTCTATTTCAGAATATTCAACTTGTAAATTTCCAACAGGCTCTTTACCTTCTTCCCAGGTATTCAATATTTTGATCCTAGCTCCTGCTTCTCTTAAAACTTCTAACATTCCAATTCTTGTAGGATTCAAACCCACATTATTTATAGTAATTTTTGAGTCCTCTACAAGTAAACCAGCAGCTATTAAAAAGGCTGCCGAAGAAAAATCTCCAGGTATATTAAAATCTTTTACTTTATATCCCTCTATTCCATAAGTTTTTAAAGTTAAGCCATTCCTTATTAAAGGCAAACCTAAATATTCAAAAATTCTTTCTGTATGATCCCTAGACAAAGAGGGCTCTGTAATACTTGTCTCTCCATCAGCCAATAATCCTGCGATAAGTAAAGCAGATTTAACTTGAGCACTTGCTATTTTGATTTCATGGGATGTTCCTTTAAGTCTCTTTCCTTTTATGGCTAAAGGAGGATTATTGCCTTCATTTCTTCCCCATATTTCTCCACCCATTTTACTTAAAGGTTCCACTACTCTCTTCATTGGCCTTTTTCTCAAAGATTCGTCACCAGAAATTACTGAAAAAACTCCATCTAGGCCACTTAGCATCCCAGTAAGTAATCTTATAGTCGTACCCGAATTTCCAGCATCAAGAATGTTTTCTGGTTCTTTGAATCCTCTTAATCCGTTACCTATGACTTTAACTATGTCATTCTCAATCTCTATTTTTGTCCCTAAAGCTCTTAAACAATTCATCGTAGAGATGCAATCCTGAGAAAACAGAAAATTCCTTATAGTACTTTCTCCCTCCCCCATAGAGGAAAAGATTAGTGCCCTATGAGATATAGATTTATCTCCAGGAACTCTAACATTTCCTTCTAAACTTTTACTTTTTCTAACAATTATTTTTCCCATTTCTTAATCCCTCAACTTTAATCTCTTTTCCCTTGAGGCTTTAAAAAGGGATTCAATAGCCTCAAAGTCTCTAGAATCCATATACCCAATTAATTCTTGCAAAATAGAGTTAAACTCTTTTACTGCTTTTTCAATTTCTTGGAAATTTTCCTTAATTATGTCCATCCACAAATTATAATCACTTTTTGCTATTCTAGTAGTATCTTTAAAACCACGCCCTAAAAAATCCAAAAAATCCTCTTTTACAGAGGTATAAGCTAATAGATAGGAAACTATCTGTGGAAGATGGCTGGTATATGCAAGAATCATATCATGTCTTTCCGAAGAAAGCAAATAAGGAAGAGCCCCTATATCCTTTATTATTCTCTTTAATATATTAACCTTTTCCAAAGGTACATTTCTTGCGGGTATTAAAAAGTAAATCTTTCCTTTAAACAGATCTTCAAGAGCCCCCTCTGGACCTGAAATCTCTCTTCCTGCAAGTGGATGTCCTCCTATGAAAACTCCATTCCAAAAATCATCCCCATTCACCCAATCCATAATCTTACCTTTTGTGCTTGCAGTGTCGGTAACTATAGTAGTACTACTTCCCAAATAGGACTTTAAAACTTTTAACACTTCTATAACCTTTGAAGGATAGACAGCTATAAAAATTAGGTCTGAAGTATTTATTTCATCAGATATTTCATCAATTTCTTTAGCCAAAAGGTCGAAGATCTTTTTACTGGAAAGATAATTTAAAACTTTATCATCTTTATCAATGCCCCACAATAGTAAGTTCTCATAAGAATTTCTAAAACTCAATCCTAAAGAAGTTCCAATCAGTCCTAAGCCAATTATTCCTATTTTCATATTTCCCTTCCTATAGCTGCTGCAATATTTTTTAGCTCACCCATTAATCTTTTGAAATCAGAAAAAGTCAAAGATTGAGGTCCATCTGATAAAGCCTTTTCTGGATGTGGATGCACTTCTATTATTAACCCATCAGCCCCTGCAGCTATTGCAGCTTTTGCCATACTTGGTACATATCTGTAATTTCCTGTTCCATGGCTAGGATCAACAAACACTGGAAGATGGGTTTTTTCTTTTAGAGCTGGTACTATTGAAAGATCTAGAGTATTTCTTGAGAAATCAGAAAAAGTCCTTATTCCTCTTTCGCATAAGATTACTTCAGAATTTCCACCCAACAATATATATTCTGCTGAAAACAAGAATTCCTCTAAGGTAGCTGAAAGACCTCGTTTTAGTAATACAGGCTTTCTTAGTTTTCCTACTTCTTTTAAAAGGGTAAAGTTTTGCATATTTCTTGCTCCTATTTGGATAATATCTGCATATTCCGCTACTGTTTCCAAATCTCTTGGATCCATAACCTCAGTAATTATAGGTAAACCAAATTCTTGCTTTGTTTCATACAAAATTTTTAGGCCTTCAACCCCTAAACCTTGGAAACTATATGGAGAAGTTCGAGGCTTAAAAGCACCACCTCTAAGTATTTTTGCTCCGACACTCTTTATAAATCCTGCAATCTCCCACAACTGTTCTTTACTTTCCACTGCACATGGTCCAGCTATAATCACTATCTGCTTATTACCTATCTCAATATCTTCAGAAATCCTTATTTTCGTTCCTTGAGGATTAAGTTCTTTGGAGACTAATTTATAAGAAGTTAAAATAGGAATAACCGATTCTACAAAAGGAAAAGAGCTAATCTGTTCCATTATTAATATCTTCTCTTCCATTCTCTTCTCCCCAATAGCTCCAATTACCACCCTGTTTTCTCCTCTAGAAATATGAGCACCATAATCATATTCTTTCAATTTATCAACAACTTTTTGAATTTCCTCCTCACTAACCCCAGGTTTAAGAACTATAATCATACCTATTTCTCCTCCCTCAAATATATTTGGTATAAACAAGAAACTTAAACTCATCAAATTCACTTTCCATAGCTATCACCTTCTTTCATGATCCTTATTACATCTGCTTCACTTATATCCTCAACAATTCTTACCTCTCCTATTTTTGTAGGCAGCACAAATTTTAGCCTACCTTTATAAGCTTTTTTATCTCTTTTAATGAACTGAATTAAATTTTCTATCTTATAAGGATTATTTAAGGGAAATCCAAACCTCATAAGCAGATTCTTTACTCTTTTTACTACTGAATAATCACAAAAACCTAATCTATAAGCCATCTCACTCGCCATTACCATACCTATTGCTACAGCTTCTCCATGTAAAAATCTTTTGTATCTTCCCTTTACTTCTATGGCATGTCCAAAAGTATGTCCAAAATTCAGAATCATCCGAAGATAATTCTCTTTCTCGTCCACCTCTACAATTTGTTTTTTACATTCTAGACTTCTTTTAATTATAAAAATAACTGCATCTTTGTTTCGAGCAATAATAAAATCTGCATTCCTTTCTAAATACTCAAAAAGCTCACAATCCATAATTATCCCATATTTGATAACTTCTGCAATCCCACTTCTATATTCTCTATCAGGTAAAGTATTTAAAGTTTTAGTATCAATTATTACAGCTTTGGGATGGTAAAAAGTTCCTATAAGGTTTTTTCCTTCTGAGATATTAATTCCTGTCTTACCACCTATAGAGCTATCAACTTGCGCTAGTAAGGTGGTGGGTATCTGAACAAAATCTACTCCTCTCATATAAATAGATGCTATAAATCCTGTTAAATCACCTATTACTCCTCCACCAAAGGCTAGTAAGATACTCCTTCTATCTGCTCCTCTTTTTACTAATTCCTTTGAAATTTTTATAACCTCTCTGAAAGATTTGCTATTCTCTCCAACAGGTACGTAAAGGATGTTCTCTTCTGTAAATTCAATATCTTCCTTATATAGTTCTGTTAAGAACTGATGAGAAATTATTATTCTTTCCGAAGAGCTATTGGTTAAATCTCTCTCATGCCATAGTGGAATGTTCTCTAAGGCAGATACTATAAATGATCTTGCGACTTTCGCTAGTCCAATTATTTTTTCTGATGTAACAGGATTTTCCTTCTGATGCATTGTACTACTGCCTACAAGTCCTCCCACACCCTCTCCTAATTCGTTTATCTCTGGTCTCATTAACTCTCTAACTTCTGTTGCAAACCTATCACATTGAGAAGCTAAGATTGCTAAATCAGCAATTAATTCGGCAAAACCATCACGAGGAGCAATTTGTGTCGAGATCTCATGAGGTTTTAGATCTAGG
>CALHTV010000212.1 GCA_938039765.1 uncultured Dictyoglomus sp.
GTCGGCTCTGATGGGAAATCGGCTTGGGAGGATTACAAGTTTGTTACCAAAGAAGAGCTAGAAGAGAAATTTAAAGGATGGCATGAACCATCTTACCGTGCGTTACAAATTTTGGATTGGATTTATAAAAAGTTTATACTAGATCCTTTACAAATGACTAATCTACCTAAAGTTCTCAGAGATAAACTTAAAAAAGAGTTTTCCTTCAATATTCCTAAAGTTCTTAAGAAGATTGTAAGTGGAAATACGGTCAAATATTTATTAGATCTTGAGGATGGAGAAAAAATAGAAACTGTACTTATATCTCATAAAAATAGAAAAACTGTTTGTCTCTCTGTTCAAGTAGGTTGTCCTTTTAAATGTAGGTTTTGTGCTACTGGATTAATTGGATTTAGGAGAAATCTCGAGGTACATGAAATTATTGGTCAATTATTTGTGGTTCAAAAAGATTTGTTGGAAAGCGGAGACAGAGTTTCAAATGTAGTCTTCATGGGCATGGGGGAGCCCTTAGCAAACTATGAAAGAGTAGTAAAATCTATTAAAATAATAAAGGAGAAATGGGGCTTAGCTATAGGTTCGAAACATATAACTCTATCTACTATCGGCATTGTACCTAAGATATATGAGTTGGCTGAAGAGCCATCTAAAATAAGGTTAGCTATTTCCTTACATGCTCCTAACAATGAGATAAGGAATATGTTAATCCCTATCAACAAAGAATATCCCCTAGAAGAACTTCTTGATAGTGTCTTTTACTATGCTGAAAAGACTGGTAGGAGAGTTACTTTTGAGTATGTCTTAATAAAGAATTTGAATGATAGACTAGAACATTCCAAAGAACTTGGAAATCTGCTAAAAGGAAAATTAGTACATGTAAATTTGATTCCTTGGAATAAAGTTCCTGAGTATCCTTGGGAAACATCCAATTTAAAAGATATAATTCTTTTTAAAAAGACTCTTGAGAAGATGGGAATTAACGTGACCTTAAGAGTTTCTTATGGAAGTAAAATTAAAGCTGGTTGTGGACAGCTTCGGGCTGTTTACTTAAAGAATAAGGGGGAGTTAATGTGAGAAAGGTTCCATTAAAGGAATTGATATTATATGGATTAATATTTGTTAATGTTTTAATTTTTATTACCGGGTTAAGTTTATTTAAAAAAATGCTTACTGATAATTCTGAATTATTGACACCCCCAGACGTTAGAGGTAAAAGTATTGAAGATGCAACCAATATCCTAAGTAAAAATAATTTCAAAATTGTAGTAAAGGGAGTGTTGATGAATAGGAATAAAGAGCCTTTAGTAGTTTTAGACCAAAACCCTGTGGAAAGCAAATTACCTTCTGGAGGTATTGTATTTTTGTGGTTAAATATGCCAGCTAAAATTGTCAAAATTCCCGACCTGAGATATAAAGATGTAGCAGAAGCGAGAAATATTCTTGAAAATTTAGGGCTGAAAGCAGAACCTATCAATGGAGAAGAAGGGTATGTATTAAGACAAATGCCAGAGCCCGGATTATACGTAGAGAAAGGAGCCACAATTGTGCTTTATAATTATATTGAGCCTTCTGTAAAAGAAGAGAGTTTAGGAGAATAGTAATGTTGGAGATAAAGGTTTTTCCTTCTTTGCTATCGGCTGATTTATTAAATATGGAGGGATCAATAAATCTTGTAAAAGATCTAGCAGATGCATTACATATTGATATTATGGATGGACACTTTGTACCTAATCTTAGTTATGGACCTTCCTTAGTAAAGGCCTTGAGAAAGAAATATGATTTACCATTGAATGTTCATTTGATGGTGGAAAAGCCTGAAAATTTTGTAGATATGTTTATTGAAGCTGGAGCCACTCATTTAGGTTTTCACATCGAAGCAACATACCATCCTCAAAGACTTATAAAGTATATAAGAGATTCCAAAGTGAGACCATTTATTACTTTGAATCCTGCAACTCCTTTACACACTATTGAGTACCTACTAGAAGAGATTGATTTAATTCTACTTATGACTGTAAATCCAGGATATGGAGGTCAGGAATTTTTACCTTTTTGTTTAAAGAAGATAAAAACTCTTAGGGAGATTGTGATTAGAGAAAATATTTATTTGGATATTATGGTAGATGGAGGAATTGATTTAAATACTGCTCCTTTGGTAGTAGAAAACGGAGCAAATATCCTGATAAGTGGAAACGGGATTTTTAAGGCTCAGAATCCTCGTGAGGTTATTTTAAAGATGAAATCTCTTAAATATGGGAGGGTTTAAAATGGGATTAATATATCAACCTTGGTTTATCCCTCTTGCTATATTAGGAATGGTTTTTTTAAGAGGATATTTAGAAAAGAAAGAATCTTCCTCTTATGAAGAAGATGCCAAAAAATATGTAAAAGTTGAAGGTCTGGAAGAAAAAATTATACCTCCTTGGAGAAGAGAGGAAAAAGAGAAGAAAGAAGAAAAGATTAAGAAAAGAGGCATTGGTTTTTGGTTTTTGAATCTGATACTTATTTTTTATGTATTATTTGTATGGTTGCTTACACAACGTGGTTTTAGTAAAAATGTGTATGAAATTATTGTGGGTTTCACTTTATCCCTGTATTTCTTCTACTTAGATATTCCTGGATATTTCAGTAATATTTGGACATACAGGGAATATCCTGGAGGTGTTAAGGGAGAGATTACTCTCAGTAAACATTTTGTATTTGCTTCTAAAAAGAATGAGGCCAAAGTTTTTTTAATGATTCTTTCTTTTTATTATTTAGGGACTTTTTCTAATGTAATTTTAGGAGGTATTTTAGCTTTAATTATAAGAATATGGTTGATTGATAGAAGGCTTTCTAAGATAACTCTTCCCGATTGGTGATGTCAGGGTAAAAGATCTTAAAATCTTTTAGGTTTATTTCTAAATAGTTTATATTAAAGACCTCTTTTAAAATAGAACTGGAAAGAACTTTTTGGGTTTCACCAAAGGCTATAGGTTTTCCATTTTTAAGGATAAGAATATAATCAGTATACATGGAAGCTATATTTATGTCGTGAAGATTAGCAATTACTAAAATCCTTTCACTTAAATGTTTTATGAAATTTAGAAAGTAGATTTGGTAATAGGGATCTAAATTATTAGTTGGTTCGTCAAGCAATAATAATTCAGGCTCTTGGGCTAAAACTCTTGCAAGTATTACTCTTTGTTGTTCAACCCGTTCCCGCGTA
>CALHTV010000213.1 GCA_938039765.1 uncultured Dictyoglomus sp.
AGCAGGATTTTTTGTAAAATCCTGCTTAATTTCTAAAGGTTGATCGTCTTTTCTTTTAAAGTATTCAATAATACCAGGTAAGAAAGGAAATAAAATTAATACAATGAATAATATAAAATAGCTAACCATTGTTCCTAAACCTCTCTGTCTTATGCCAAATCGGTCTCTCACCTGTTAAAAGTGTCTTCAATGCATCTAAAAAACCCAAAGAGGTATACCAAGCATTGAAAAGAAAAATGAAATAAAAAAACGGCAAAAGTCTAAGTCTCTCTCCTACACCATCCAAAAATCCCGCTACTCCCATCTGGAAAAAAGGAGCAAAATTTCCATAGGAATTGTAAGCTATAAGAGTAATAAATATCCAAAAAACAGAAAGAATTTCCATCTCTCCTAAGAAGAAAAGTATTATAGAATCAACTATTCCTAAAAGAAATAAGAAGGGTATTATGTAAATAAAAAGCAAAAGAGTACCATCTATTTTCTGCCATAAAGTAAGATTAGATAACCATAAAGGAAACAAATATTTAAAAAGTACTTGGTTATGACCTTGAGACCATCTCCGTATTTGTCTTGCTCTAACCTTCCAATCTTCAGGAGATTCTTCATAACATTCAGCCCTATTAGCATAAATTACCTTATAACCATTTACATAAAGCTTAAAGGTTAATTCAGTATCTTCAGCAAGAATTTTTTCATCAAAACCTCCAAATCTTAATACTAAATCCTTTCTAAAAGCCCCTACTGTTCCCCCATATTGAGCTATCAAATCAAGATTATATCTCGCCTGCTGATCAACTTGATATCCTCCAGCTCTCTCAAGATCCAAAAGTCTTGTCAAAAGATTTCTTGAAGTATTTACAGGCACAACCCTTCCCATTACAGCTCCCACCTCTGGATCTACAAAATTTATTACAATTTCTCTAAGTTGTCCTTTAGGAGGAATATAATCAGCATCATATATAACTACAATATCTCCCCTTGCTAATTTAAGAGCATCATTGAGACTAGCAGGTTTTCCTCTGGGTTCTTTTCCAAGCCTATGCAAAGGTTTTATAAAGGAATAAATCTTCGCATATTTTTCAAGAATGTTTTGAGTACTATCCGTAGAATGATCATTTATAGGTATTATCTCCATTTTATCTTTGGGATATTCTTGATCTATAAGGGCCAAAAGTATTTGATCTGCTACCTTTTCCTCATTATGCATTGGTATAAGAATAGAAACAAAAGGAAGATCAGTGTCTAATATATCATTAAGATATTCTCTGTTCCCCTAAGGCCCTATTATAGGTAAAAATATAATGTCTGATTACATAAAGAATGATTATAAAGACGAATAAAATTAGATAAAATTTTAAAAATAGTATTAGTACACCCATCTCCAAACTTTAATGTTCTTTCTTGTGAACTTTGATAAAATTGAGATATAAAAACCGTATATGCCTGTTATATATATCATATCTAAAAGTGGACCAAAATTGAAAAATAGGTTTGCCATCCAAAGAAAAGAAAAATTCTTAAGAATATATAAGAAAATAGAATATCTTAATACTCCAAAGAAAAAAGAATAAATTAAAGTAAAAACCGTAACTATAAAATTAGTTAATATTACCCACCATGAAAAACTAAATAAACCTAAAGAAAAGCCCATAATAAGGGGAATAAAAGATATAATACCAACCTGAACTATTACATAGAGTAAAGAAAAATCGTTTAAAGAGTATGGGAAAGCATAACTAAAGAATAAAAAATACAAAGCTGAAGTCATAAGAATTATAAATAGAAAATTAACCCATATTTTAAAAGGTTCAGAAAGAAAATTCAATCTATAGGTAAGAGAAATCGCAATAATACTGAAAAGGAATACTCCAAAACTCTCTTCAAAAGTCGGTAGTCTCCCAGAAAAAGATAAAAAAATATAAAGAAAGTTTATTTAAAATTTCTCTCTTAGAAATACCAGCATCTTTGAGAAAGGAAAGGGAAAAATAGGAAAAAGATTTTATTTTGCTTTAATACTCTTCCAAACCTTGCATAATTTATTATACTTTTTAGATCAAAACTCTCTCTGGTATCTGAACTCATAATTATCCCCTTGCTAATCCCCTTTCTTCCACCTCATAAAATTTATCTTTTTAGAAATTATTAATTATTATAATATTTAAGCATTTCATACACAATAAGTAAAGGAAGCTGATCTTTAATAATTCTTTGGAAAAAGCTCCTTTAGGATAAAATCTGAGAAGCAATACCATAGAGTTAAGCATCCTCAATATATGGAAAAGTCTAATTACTATATAAAATTTGTTAAGCTTAAAATTAGCAGGCAAACTATAATCAAGTTTTACTTCTAGCATTTCTTGAAGATTTATTTCCAACTCAATTCCTCTTTCGTCTGGAATGTAATCTCTTACAACAAATCTATGCTCCTTTTTTCCATCGCTTCCTTCATAACATACCAAATCTTCGCAAAGAAGCATAAAGAGAGTTGGTCTTTTCGTACTTTTATCAAGAGATTTAATTACAACTTTAAAACTTACTTTAGTGTTATTCCTTTTAAAATCTTGTATTTTAACAGTATAAAGTGGTTTTTTCTTCATAAGGATATTAAAATTAACAAAAAATCAAAGCAATTGATAGAAAATTTAGTTTAGTCATCACCTGTTTTTCCCTTAGTAATTTTCAGCATTTAATTTTACTTTACATCTTTCTTTACTTTTATGGATATCTTTATCAATTTTTGCAAGAAGTTTATATAAGTTTCCACCAATCCAAAGACATCAATTTATACTTTTAAGCTTTAGGAATACCTATTAACTTGCCCTTAAAGGATGACTCTTCTCCTTAGCTCTCTATAGCCAAAAAAATTTCCTTTAAAATCCTCTTGACATATTTAGGAATATAAGATTTTATCTAAACTTTATAAAAAACCTCATTTCTTAAACCATAGATTTTAACTTACTTTTAAAAACTTGACAAACTTTAAAGTTATGTTAAAATTATAATTGCCACAGGCATCAAGGGGTCCGAAAGGTACTCCTGATGCACTTGGCTGGGACAAAGTAGGTCCCAAGGGCTGAGGAAAGTTGGAGGAGCCTGCCTCCTCAACGAG
>CALHTV010000214.1 GCA_938039765.1 uncultured Dictyoglomus sp.
GATAAGAAAGTAGGATATGGCATGGGAGCAGATGATTACATGACAAAACCTTTTGGTCTTGCAGACTTGATTACTAGAATAGAGAATTTATTAGGAGAATAATTTGGTAATTTTTTATGAAAGTTTATTATAATGTAAGAAAAGAGAAATTATTATCTCTTTTAAGAGCTTTAATTCTTTTTATTGCTCTTTTACTTGTAAAATTTGATATAATTCCTCCCATTGACCAATACATATTTAATATTTTCCTTATTGCCTCTTCTATTTATATTCTTTTCACAACTATATTCCCTATTTATAAGTATCCCTTTTTTTATAAGCATGAAATCTTTACCGCTATAGATGTATTCTTAGTAGCTTTTCTTGTGTATCTAACGGGAGGTATTTCAAGTGATCTGTATTTGTTCTTAATATTCCCTATAGTTTCTTCCGCTTTTAGATATGATTTTCGTTCTGCTATTTTGTCTGCTATTCTAGTTACCCTTGTATTTGTTCTTTTTGGTATTATTCAGGGTGTTAACGTAATATTTAGTTCTGTATATATACGAGTTTTAGAATTAGGAATTACAGCGATTATTTTGGCTTTGTTTTTAAATTATGTAGGAAGGGAAAGCTTAAAATTAGAGCAAAAAATAAACGAAATGAAAATATTTTCTAGAATAACGAGTACTGTTAATTCTTCTTTAGATACAAAAGAAGTTTTATCTTTAATTTTAGAATCTGCAGTTGAACTTTTAGATGCTGACGGAGGAACAATCTTTTTAAAGGACAGAGAAACGGGAGAACTAATTTTTGAAAAAGCTATAGGAGAAAAAGGAGATCTCTTAGAAGGCAAAAAATTGCATAAGGGAGAAGGTATTGCGAGTTGGGTGGTTGAAAATGGTAAACCCTTGATTATTAATAATGCATCTAAGGATCCTAGGTTTAGTAGCTATTATGATAAACTTTCAGGTTTTAAAACAGGGTCTATAATCTGTGTCCCTTTAAAGGTAGGAGACGAAATATTAGGAGCAATGGAAATTGTTAATAACATAAAGAATAGAAAGTTTTCAGAATATGAATTAGAGATGCTTTTAAATCTCTCTTATGAGACCTCTATAGCTCTACATAAAGCAATTCTTTACGGTGAAGTGAACTTGGAGAGAGAGAAGATGAAAAAGATATTGGAGAATATAGGAGATGGCCTTGTGATTCTTGATGGGAGAAAGCGACTCTCTATGTTTAATAATGTGGCTAGTAATTTTTTTATATTATCTTCGGATCATGTGAATAAAAGGTGCACTGAGGTTTTAAAATGTAGAAATCTAAATGGCGAGTTAATGTGTTCTGAATGTCCTCTAGATAAAATGGTATTTCAAGGGATTTCTATTATGCAGTATGAAATGAAAATATGGAATGGTCAAAAAGAGTTTATTTTAGGCTGTAATTTATCAGGAATATGGGAGGGTAGAAGAGTAGTCAATTTTATTCTTGCTTTAAGAGATATTAGTTTAATTAAGGAATTAGATAAGATGAAATCTGAGTTTGTAGCAAATGTATCTCATGAATTAAAAACTCCTTTAACAGCAATAAAAGGTTATAGTGAGCTTTTAATGAAGATGAATTTACCCCCTGAAAGGGTGAGGAATTACTATCAGATTATTTATAAAGAGGCAGAGAGATTAACTCAACTTATAAATGATTTACTAGATGTTTCAAGAATTGAATCAGGGAAGATTGAGCTTAAGAAAGATATGGTTGAAATCAGAAAAATAATAAGAGAAAGAGCTTCATTCTTCCAAACTCAGACTTCAAAACATAAGATAATTTTGCAGTTTCCAGAATATCCCACCTTTGTGTTAGGGGACAACTCAAGACTAACTCAAGTGATTCATAATCTTTTGGATAATGCTATAAAATATTCTCCTAATGGTGGGAATATTTGGGCGAGAGTTATGGACAAAATGGAAGATATTATTATAGAAATTCAAGATCAAGGAGTAGGTATTCCTCCTGAACATTTGCCTCATATATTTGATAGATTTTATAGGATAGACAGTTCTTTGAGAAAATCTACTAGTGGTACAGGTTTAGGCTTGTCTATAGTTAAGAGTATAATCGAAGCTCATAATGGAAAAATTTCTGTTACAAGTAAAGTAGGGGAGGGAACTACTTTTATTATTAAGCTTCCAAGAAGGTTTTCTTTAGTAGATCCTCTTACTGGTACTTTATCTTTACCTTATTTCTTCCCCATTCTATGGAGAGAAATGTATAGGGAAGGTCCTTTTGCTTTTGGTAGAATCTCTTATGAGTTTGAAGGACTGGTATCTGATAATATAAAGAAATCTACAATCTATAACCTTGCTACAGTGTTAAAGGAAAAATTAAAACCTAATGATCTTATAGGACATGGTTTTGAGAGATTTTATCTTTTCACAAGAACAGTTATGGATATAGAAGAAAAAGTCTCCCATATCTCCTTAGGAGATATGGGAGTTTTAAAGTTAAAATTTAATTTCTTATCATCCCCCTCTAACTCTATTGAGGATGTTGTTAAAGTTATAAACGAAGATTTTCAGTGACTTTCGAGGGTAGATATACTATAATTAGGAGCTTCTCTAGTGATAATTACATCATGAGGATGACTTTCTCTTAATCCTGCATTTGTGATTTTGATAAATTTGGTTTTTGTTCTCAACTCTTCTAAATTTCTAACCCCACAATATCCCATTCCTGCTTTTAAACCTCCTACAAGTTGAAACAATACCTCAGAAACTGGTCCTCTATAGGGTACTCTTCCTTCGATACCTTCTGGCACAAGTTTTTCAGAATTTTCTTGGAAATATCTATCTTTACTACCCTCTTTCATAGCAGAAAGAGAACCTATTCCTCTATAAACCTTAAAGCTTCGTCCTTGATATATTTCTATTTCTCCTGGGCTTTCTTCGGTACCTGCTAGCAAGCTTCCAAGCATTACTGCATGCGCTCCTGCAGCTATTGCCTTTGTTATGTCTCCAGAGAATTTTATTCCTCCATCTGCAATAATAGGTACATTATATTTTTGTGCTTCTTTCGAGCACTCTAGAATTGCTGAAAATTGAGGTACACCTATTCCAGCAACCACTCTTGTAGTACATATGGAACCTGGACCTATTCCTACTTTTACTACGTCTGCCCCTGCATCGATTAAAGCTTTAGTTCCTTCAGCAGTAGCCACATTTCCTGCTACTATAACTACTTCTTTTCCAAAGAGTCTTTTGAGTTCGTTGACTGTTTCCAAAACTTTTTTATGATGCCCGTGAGCTGTATCTACTACTATAACGTCTACTTCTGCTTCCACAAGGGCTTTTGCCCTCTGTATGGCTTCAAAACCTACTCCAATAGCTGCTCCTGCTAGAAGTCTTCCTTTACTGTCCTTTGCAGCATTAGGATATTGTCTCATTTTTTGAATATCTTTTATAGTGATTAAGCCTTTAAGTTTAAAATCCTTATCTACAATAGGCAATTTCTCTATCTTATATTTTTGTAGAATTTCTTGAGCATCTTTTATGGTTATACCTACCTGAGCTACTATAAGGTTCTCTTTTGTCATCACTTCGTAGACTTTTCTATTCATATCTGTTTCAAATCTTAAATCCCTGTTGGTCACTATTCCTACTAGTTTCCCATCTTTTTCTACCACAGGAAGTCCCGATATATGGTATTTTGCCATAATGTCTAGAGCGTCTCCTACTGTTTGATCTGGATATAAAAATATAGGATCTGTGATCATTCCATGTTCAGATCTTTTTACTTTATCTACTTCTTCTGCCTGTTTCTCTATGGAAAGATTTCGATGAATGATTCCCAATCCTCCTTCTCTTGCTATGGCAATAGCCATTCTTGCTTCAGTTACTGTGTCCATTGCAGCACTTAGTATGGGAATATTAAGATGAATTCTTTCAGTTAGAAAAGTGTCTACACTCACTTCTTTAGGAGTAACTTCGCTATATGCAGGAACAAGAAGGATATCATCAAAAGTTAGAGCTTCTCCTAGAAATCTTTCATCAAAATTCATAATTTTTTTCTTCCTCCTTTAGTGTGTAAAAATTTTCAATTATTTTATTGGAGTGTCATTGAAAAGTCAAATTATATAATATTACAGAATGAAATATAAATTAGTTTTTTATGACAATAAGGATAATAAATATAGTATAAATGCTTTACTTGGAACCTTAGAAAAATATGAAGATCTAAGGGATTTAGAGATACTTTTTGTTAGAAAAGACAATTTTCAAAACTTGATTTTGAAAGACGATCTTTATATTTTTTGTATCTCTTTTTTTACCACCCAATTCTTCGAAATTAAAGAATTAGCGGGTGAAGTAAAGAGGATTCTAAAGGATAGAGTTATATTAATTGCTGGTGGGCCTCATCCTACAGGAGATCCTAAAAATACTCTTAAGATTGGTTTTGACATTATAGTAAGAGGAGAAGGTGAGAAGATCTTTCCAATAATTTTAAGAAATATTATAGGAGGAAGAGATCTCAGAGGAGTCTATTGGAGTAATGAATTAGTAAGTCTTGATAAGTATTTTCCCTTTTCAAGAAGGTTTGGTAGATTTGGTCCTATTGAGATCAGTCGAGGGTGTCCTTTTGGATGTTTTTATTGTCAGACTCCCCAAATATTTGGAGGAAAGGTGAGACATAGGAGCGTGGAAAATATTATAGAAATAGTAGAGGAACTAGTGAAAAGAAATCTGACTGATATTAGATTTATAACTCCTAATGCTTTTACCTATGGTTCCTCTGATGGAAAATCTTTAGATATTAAAAAGCTGGAAGAGCTTTTGTCTGGAGTAAAGAAGATCATAGGAGAAAAGGGTAGAATTTTTTTTGGATCTTTTCCTTCTGAAGTTAGACCTGAACATGTGATTCCTGAGACTT
>CALHTV010000215.1 GCA_938039765.1 uncultured Dictyoglomus sp.
TTCTCCTCTAAAATTTCCAATATTTTTAAATACTTTTATAAAAACTTCTTGAGCTAAATCTTCTAAATCAGGTATGTTTCCAAGTTGCAAATAGAGAATATTAAGTATCTTTTTCTCATATCTTTTAACTAATAAAGCAAAAGCTTCCTTATCTCCACTCTTTATTAAAGAAATTAAGGCTTGATCTGATAATTTACTTTTTTCCTCCCAGCCCAGGGGGGAAGGCTGGGAGGAATGGGTTGAAAGGGGGTATTTTCCTTTTATTATATTAATGATACTCTTTTCCATAAAAATTTTTCCTTTATTAAAATACTTTTACTCTTATGTTACATCTCAATAACCATCTTTGAAGTTCTTTAAATTGTTTACCATCTAAAATTTCTTTCAATTCTTTAAGCATTTCAGCTCTTTTTTCCTTAATCTCTGTTTTTAATTTTTGAATCTCCTCTTTTATCTGAGACTGCTTTTCCTTATCTTGAGGACTTAATGTTCTTGCTTCCAAGTTCTTCTCTTGTAGTCTAATCCTTAAATTTCTAATCTCTGACAGATATTTATCTATTATTTGTGATACCTTTTGTTTTTGTTCATTTTTAAGTCTTAAAACTCTTTCTAAATTTTTCAATAAATCTTTTTTAAATTCTTCGAATATTTTGCTTTCCAGTTCTCTTAACTGGCTCAAGTTTTGTTGAAGTTTTTCAAAGTCTAGTTCACCTTGTCTTAAAAGAAACTTAATCTGAGCCTGAATTCTACTCCTTTCTTTTATCAAATTTCTTAGCTCTTGGGATAATTGGAAAGTATATTTAAAAACTGGTTTTTCTCTTTCTATAATGAACACCCTTTGTCTTTCATAAAGCCCCTTTTGAAAAGGACCTGCAAAAGACACACTAATGAGGAGAAGTATTAATACCAAACCTAGTGCAACTATTTTAACCAAACTTTCCATATTTACTGCACCTCCTTTTTTCTTTATCTATAAAGTTAGACTAACTTATGTCTTTTTTATTTCAAGAATTTTATGATATTTCCCAACCTTTAGCTCTTCTAATAGCTTCCCTCCACTTTTTAATAAGTCTTTCTCTTTTTTCTTCAGTAATACACGGAGTAAAAACTTTTTCTTCTTTCCAGACTTGTTTCAACTCTTCCAAGTTTTTCCATATACCAACTCCAAGACCTGCTAAAAAAGCAGCTCCTAAAGAAGTAGTTTCTGTAATGTAAGGCCTTACCACTCTTACATCAGATATATCTGATTGAAACTGCATCAAAAAATTGTTACTTGAAGCTCCTCCGTCGACTCTTAGTTCCTTTATTTTAATACCAGTTTCATTTTCCATAAGATCTATAACATCATTCGTTTGATAAGCTATAGATTCTAGAGCTGCTCTTACGATATGTTCTTTTTTTACACCTCTTGTAATTCCTATAATCAAACCTCTAGCAAACATATCCCAGTGAGGAGCCCCTAGTCCCACAAAAGCTGGAACAAAGTAAACACCACCATTATCATCTACCATTTTTGCTAAAATCTCACTTTCAGAGGAACTTTTAATAATCCCTAAATTATCTCTTAACCATTGAATAACCGCTCCTGCAATAAATATACTCCCTTCTAATGCGTATCTCACCTCATTGTTAACACCATAGGCTATGGTAGTTATGAGGCCTTGAGAAGAGTATTTTATATTATCTCCTGTATTCAAAAGAATAAAACAGCCAGTCCCATAGGTATTTTTAACTACACCCTCTTCAAATCCACATTGTCCAAATAAAGCAGCTTGCTGATCTCCTGCATCTCCTGAAATAGGTATCTCTACATCTTCAAATAAATTACAAGTTCCATATATATAACTTGAGGGTAAAGGTTTAGGAAGCATACTTCTTGGAATATTCATAATTTCCAATAACTCATCATCCCAATCCAAGGTTTTTATATTAAATAACATAGTTCTAGAGGCATTCGAATAGTCAGTAACATGCACTTTTCCCTGGGTTAAATTCCATATTAGCCAAGTATCTACAGTACCAAAAAGCAATTTACCCTGTTCAGCTTTTTTTCTTGCCTCAGGTACATTATCTAAGATCCATTTTATCTTTGGGCCAGAAAAATATGCATCTATCACAAGTCCTGTCTTTTCTTTAATAACATCTGAAAGTCCCATATTTTTTAACTCTTCACAATAACTTGCCGTTCTTCTACATTGCCAAACAATAGCATTATAAATAGGTTCTCCTGTTTCTTTATCCCATATAATAGTAGTTTCTCTCTGATTAGTAACCCCTATAGCTGATATTTCTTTAGGCTTTATACCTGCTTTTCCTATAGCCTCCATCATAACCTCTCTTTGAGAGTTCCAAATATCCCATGGATTATGTTCAACCCAACCTGGCTTTGGAAAAATTTGGGGAAATTCCTTTTGAGCTACACTAACGATATTGCCCAAGGAATCAAAAATGATGGCTCTAGAACTTGTTGTTCCCTGATCTAAAGCAAGTATATACATATTACACCTCTACCCCCTTTATTAATTTTTCTGCTAATAATTTTAACAAATTTAGCGGATTATTTCTTCTTGAGATAATCTACTAAATCGTTTAATTGTTTTTTATAAACAGTTAAATGATAAAAGGGATTCAAAGGCTGGCCTTTACTCCATGCCTCCATAAACTTTTGAAATTCCTGTCTTTCCTTTTCTGATAAACCTTGTACTCCCTGCTGAGCTCTTTGCTGAGGATTAAACTGAAAGGGCTGCCCTGTTTGAGGTTGTTGCGAAATCCTTTGTCTTAATTCTTCCATTCTTTTCTGTCTCTCTATTTGGAGTTTATCAAGGTATGTAATTTGAGCATCAGTCAATATTCCTTCTATACGATTTATAAATTTTTCTGCCTCCTTTTTAGGAAGTTGTTGAACCTTAGAAAGTTCTTGTAATACAGGAATAAGTTTCTGGGCTTGAACTTTTGTAATTGCTACTTTTTTATCCTTATCTAGTTCCCTTAAGTCCCTAATTAGCCTTACTAAATACTGAACCTCTTGAGACATAAAACCTCTTCTTTGTTGAAGTTGAGGCTGAGTTTGGGCTAGAGCAAAATTCAGTGTTATAAGTAAAAAAATGAATATGCTTAAAAGAAAAACTTTCGTTAACTTCATACTATCACTCCTTCTTATTCATATCTTAAAGCTTCTATAGGATTAAGTTTTGAAGCTCTATAAGCAGGATAAAAACCAAAAAATACACCAACCATCACTGCCACTGTAAAAGAAAGTACCACAGGATTCAAAGTGATTACCGAAGAAAGTCCAGTGGAAGATTTTAAAAGTTGGGAAATTAAGAAACCCAAAATTATACCTATTATCCCCCCACTAATAGAGACAATAACTGATTCCATTAAAAACTGGAGAAGAATATGGAAAGCTTTTGCTCCCACTGCTTTTCGGATTCCAATCTCCTTAATTCTTTCAGTCACACTTACTAACATTATATTCATTATACCTATTCCACCTACTAACAAAGATATAGCTGCTATTCCTGCTAAAAAGAGAGTTAAAGCTTGCATGGATTGATTTAAAGAATTTAATATAGTAAGCTGGTTCTGTACCATGAAGTCATCATAATTAGGATCTGCTATTTTATGCCTTTTTCTTATAATCTCCTCAATTTGAGCCTGCAATTCATTCATAACTTCAGGTTTTACGGCAGAGATGTAGATACTATTTAAAGAATTCCCACCTTGTATTTTCCTTTGAAAAGTAGTGAGAGGAATGACTATCATATCATCTAAGTTAGCAAATCCCCCAAGTTGTCCTTGTGATTCAAGAACTCCGATAACCTTAAAAGATATACCTTGTATTTTTATAGTTTTCCCAATAGGATCATCAGTTTCAAATAAAGTTCCGGCTACAGAGGAGCCCAGAACTGCTACTTTTTTTCCTCCTTTATATTCTTCAAAGGTAAAAAATTCTCCACTTTTTATCCCGATTTCTCGAATTTTTAAATAATCTGGAGATGTTCCCACTAATTGAGTATTAGTATTAGAGGCCATATATTTAACTTGGACATTTCGAGAAGCATATGGTACTATTGCTACAACCTTACTAGAGTCAAGCTCTTTAACTAAAGCTTCATAGTCGTCGTTAGTTATTGAACTTCTTGGAGCCCCTCTTACAAGTCCTACTCCTCTTCCAAAACGAGGAAAAACAGTTAAAAGATTAGAACCTAAAGAAGTAAATTGTCTTTCAATAGTCAGTTTTGTTCCTTCACCCAAAGACATCAAAGCTACAACTGCTGCAACTCCAATTATTATGCCCAAAGTAGTTAAGAAAGTTCTCAATTTATTAGTAGAAAAACTATGCAAAGCCATCTTTATTATCTCTAAAAACATCTCCTACCACCTACCTAAGAGGGATTCCTGGAATTCTTATTTGTAATTGTCCACTTCTTTGAGTATTGCTTGTAGAAGAAGTTGCAGAAGAAGGTAAGATAACAACATCTCCCTCTTTCAATCCACTTTCTACCACTACATTGTTCCCATCTTCTTCTCCTAAAGTTATCCTAACCATCTCTCGTGTTCCATCAGCTTTTAATAACTCTACATAACTTCTCCTCTCAGTTCTCTGTACAGCTTTTAAAGGAACTAAAAGGACATTTTTTCTCTCTACTAAGATTATATCTCCATCAGCGCTCATCCCTGCTTTTAGCCTTCCATCTGGATTAGAGATTCTAACTTTAACCTTAAAAATAGGAATATTGTTAGAAATAGTTGCAATAGGAGAAATACTTACAACTTCTCCCTTAAATTCTTCATCAGGAAAAGCATCAAGAGAAATTTTTACGGGAAGTCCTATAGATACTTTTCCAATATCTGTCTCATCAACTTCTAAATTTAGATACATATTTTGGGTATTAATAAGAGTTAGCAAAGTAGCATTAGCAGAAATTAATTGACCTTTTACCACTTTTATTCCAGTAACAATACCAGAAAAAGGAGCTCTTATTATAGTGTTTTCTAAATTTCTTTTTGCATTATCAAGATCTATTTGGGCTTTCTCTAAAGAAAGTCTACTTAATTCTAATTGTTTCTCTAGATTTTTTATTTCATTATCATAATTGATTCTCAGCAGATTGTAATTTGTTTCAGCTTGTAAAAGAGAGTTTTTAGCCTTTTCATAAGTATATCTAGCATTTTCCAGATCATTTTGAGAAGCTACTCCTTTTTTATATAATTCTTCCATTCTCTCTAAATTTCTCTTAGCATTTTGGACTTCAATATTAGCATTATTTTGGCTTATTTGGGCATCTTGTAAATTCTTAATAAGCTGTCTTTTTTGCGTTTCATAATTTAATTTTACCTGATCATAGTTTATTTTTGCGTTTTGATAAGATATTAAAGCTTGTTTATAAGAATTCTGATAATCCGCTTGATCTAATCTAACTAAGATTTCACCCTCTCTGACTATTCTACCCTCCTCTATCACATAAATTACAGTACCAGAAACCCTACTTACAATATCAAGACTTCTTTCAGGTTCCAAAATTCCATTTCCCGATACTGTAATACTTAAATCTCCTCTTCTTACCACATAGGTATTCGGTTTATTAGAGGAAGTAGAATAACTCTTGTTTCTCCCTATTATAATCCAAACACTTACTGCTATCAATGCTAATATCAAAAGACCTATTGAAAGTACTCTTTTTCTTCTCATATTATTTTTCCTCCCCTACAACTATCTTTCCTATAGATAAGAGAAGACTATCTAAACTTTTCCAATAATTATGAAGAGAAGAATAATATGAGTTTTCAGCTTTTATAATGTTAACCTCACTATTAATAAGATCAAGCTTTGTAATTAAGCCTGCATCATATCTTATTTTTGCAATTCTATAATTTTCCTGAGCTAAATCTAAATTCTTCCTCTGTAAATTTACTTCTTTCAAAGCTGCCCTTACTTGCTCAATCTTTTGAGCTAAAGATAAACGAGTAGAAGTCAGAGTTTGTTCTAAAGTCATTTTAGCAGTTTCAAGGGAATTTTTGGCAGAAATTAGTGTGGCTTTTGGAGTGTAATCATTATCATAAAGTTTCACTTGCATTTCATAAAGTTCTACATTATTCTTAGCTTGGACAATACTTGAAAGATTCTCTTGAGCTATATCAAAAAGCTTTTCTAAGTCTAGGTTAAAAACTTTCAACTCTAATTCCTGTAATACTACATCTTTCATAGGGAAAACCCCAAGAACTTGCCAAAATTGACTCCATGCTATTTCTAAATTGTTTTCTGCAGACGTTAAGGAGTTTTGAGCAGAATAGTAATTTATTTCCGCCTGTTGAACATCAACAGAAGTAGCATTGCCCAACTCAAACTTAATCTTTGTTGCATTCAAATACTCCGAGTAATATTCAAGTTGCTTTTTATATAACTTTACTTGAGATTGGGCTTCAAGAACATTAAAGTAAGCAGTTCTAACATTTTGCATAACCTGTAATTTAGTATTCTCATACCTCACAGCTTCAAGTTTATAATTTAACTCTGCTTGTTTTAAAGCTAAAATCAAAGTGGTAGGATCTTTCTTTTTATTCTCATATTCCAATCCAGCGTTATCTAAACTAATCTTTGCAGATAGTAAATCTTTATTGTTCTGCAAAGCTATATTAAAAGCCTCATCAAATGTAAACACCTTTTGATTTTGAGAATAACCTATACCCCACAAACTTATAATCACAAACAATACTATCAAGATCTTAATTTTCATAAAATTTCCCTCCTATTTTCCCAAGAGAATATCTAACTGAAATCTTTGAAGTTTATAATCCAATATAGCACTTATCAAATCGTATTCTGCTTGCAAAACTTCCAATTCGTATGCTTCCAAATCAAGCTCTGTAATCAAACCTAAACTGCATCTTATTTTCTGAGCCTCATAATTTGTCTTTTTCTCCTGTAAGATCATCTCTTTTTGAGTAATTAAATTATGGGCTTGAAGCAAACCTTGATATAATTTCCAAAAATTAAGTTCTACATCACTTTTGGTTTTTTGAAAGTTCAGTTCTGCTTGTCTTAAGGAAATATTAGCTTGATTTATTGAAATACTTTTACTTCCCCCATCTAAAATAGGAGTACTAAATACTATCTTCACATTCCATAAATTCTTACTACCATAACCTGTTGTCCCTATCTCTCCTATAGATTGACCTAAACTTAGATTTAAAGCATAATTTTGAGTGTCAAAAGAGAATCCTAAATAGGTATTTCCAATACTATAACTACCACTTAAAGAAATATTCCAAGAAGGAAGCTTTGCTTTTTCTAAACCAAGCTTTGCTTGCTCTAAATCCAAAAAAGCATTCTTAATAGTGAGATTGTTCTCATATAGCAACCCTAAAAGATCTTCTGGAGAATCTTTTATTGGATCATAATTTAAATCAATTTTAACTAGAATTCTTGGAAGTTTTGTTCCTAATAAATTTTCTAAAGTTTTATAGTTAAATTCTAAAGTATTCTTTGCAGAAGTATAATTTATCTCCGCAAGTTTTTCTCTTTGTCTATAATTTAAAAGATTAATCTCATTAATTAGACCATCTTTAAACTGCTTTTCTGCAATCTCTCTTTGTCTTTTAGCTAAATTATAGCTTTTCTCGTATAATTTAAGTTGTTCTTGGGATAAATACAAATTATGGAAATATTGCATTAGCTGGTAATATAGGTTTCTATAATTATTCCTAAGATTATTCTGAGCCTTAATTAAATCTACCTCTGAAGATTTTAAAATTATCCCTATTTCTCCCCAGGGAAATAATATTTTTGAATAGGAAAGAGAAATACTACCATTTTTATCTTCATTTGTATAATTATAAGCAGTCTGCAAAGAAAGTTTTGGATTTAAAGAATTCTTTTGTGAGTAATAATTAATTAAAGAATTTTGATATTGAGCTTCATAAACTTTATATATAGGAGAATTTTGCAAGAGAGGGATAAGAGAATCGAAAGTTATAAAATCTTGTCCAAAGCTAAGAGAAAAAAGCAAAATTATAATGAGAGATAATAGCAAAAATCTCTTACACATGGCTTATCTCCCTTTTTTTATCTTCAATATCAATAATCTTTCCATCTTGCATTCTTATTACTTTCTCAGCATAGTCTGCAATATCTCTTTCATGAGTAACCAATATGATTGTTAAACCTTCTTCTTTATGTAATCTATTTATTAATTCCATTATTTCATGACTTGATTTGCTATCTAAATTACCTGTTGGCTCATCAGCAAGAAGTACTATAGGATTAACCACTAAAGCTCTTGCAATAGCTACCCTTTGTTGTTGTCCACCAGAAAGTTGAGTCGGCCTATGATAAAGCCTATCACCAAGCCCTACTTTTTCTAATAAGGCTTTTGCCTTCTCTCTTCTCTCCTTAGGAGAAATACCTTGATATATAAGAGGAAGTTCAACATTTTGAAGAGCAGTATATCTAGGAAGCAAGTAAAAACTTTGAAAAACAAAACCTACTTTTTTATTCCTAATTTCGGCAAGCTCATCATCAGATAACTTTGATGTATCCCTCCCCTCAAAAAAAATTTTCCCTGATGTAGGTCTATCAAGACATCCCATTAAATGCATCATGGTAGACTTACCAGAACCTGAAGGTCCCATTATTGCAATGAATTCACCCTTTTTGACTTTTAGAAAGACGCCATTTAATGCTACCGTCTCTACCCCATCCATTTTATAAACCTTAACCACATCTTCTAGAACAATAATCTCATCCATCTATCCTCTCACTTCCTTTCTATTTAAGATTTTGCTCTATTTTTATTAGATAGAAAAAGGAATAAATTATTTCAAAATTTTGGGTCTTTTTGTATAATATAACTATCGAGGTGGGGGCGTAGCTCAGCGGGAGAGCGCTTGCTTCGCATGCAAGAGGTCGTGGGTTCAAGTCCCATCGCCTCCACCAAAGATCTTAAAATTAAAAAATATAGAGAAGACATCTTTATTTTGATGTCTTCTCTACAAAACTCTTAAATATGCCTATTTAAGAATCTCATCTAAAACTGCTAAGTTATTTCTATGAATAACTTCTTCGTAAGAATTTTCACCTAATATAGCTTTAACTTCGTCAGAGTTTCTTCCAATAATTTTTTCTAGATCTAAACTATCATAATTTGTTATCCCTCTACCTATTTCCTTTCCAAATTTGTCACATATGCTAACTGTGTCTCCTTTATAAAATTCTCCTTCAACCTTTAATATTCCTACAGGAAGTAAACTCTTACCCTTTTTAAGTAAAGCTTCTTTAGCCCCATCATCTATAAATATTCTACCTTCCGGCTTAGCAACAAAAAGCATCCAGTGTTTCTTTCTATTCAAATGTCTCTCAGAAGGGTAAAATACAGTACCAATTTTTTCTTCTTTTAATATTAATCTTTCCAAAATGTTTTCAGTATCCGCCTTAGCTAATATCATAGGAATTCCTGCTTCGGTAACTATCTTTGCAGCTAAGATTTTAGTACACATGCCTCCTGTACCTTTCCCAGGTCCTGCTAAAACCTCAATCTCCTTTGTTATTTCAAAAACTTCTTTAATTAGTTCTGCCTTATCTGATTTATTGGGATCTTCAGAATATAATCCCTCTACATCAGAAAGTATAACAAGGACATCAGCATCTACAGCACAGCTAACCTTCGCAGAAAGGGTATCATTATCTCCTATCTTAATTTCTTCGACAGCTACAGTATCATTCTCATTAACTATAGGGATTATTTTTTCTTCTAAAAGAGTTTCGAAGGTCTGGGATATATTTAGAAATCTTTTCCTATCTTGTAAATCTTCTGCTGTAAGAAGAATTTGAGCTATAGGTTGTTTAAAAATAGAGAAAATCTGGGCATAATACTGCATCAATCTTACTTGTCCAACAGCAGAAAGAGCTTGTTTTGCAGGAAGGTCTTTCCTTTTAGAAAGCCTTGTTATAATCTCTCTACCTGAAGCTATAGCTCCTGAGGAGACTAAAATGACCTCTTTCCCTGCTCTAATAAGCTTCACACATTCCTTAGCCAACGAAAGTATCTTCTCTGCAGAAGGATTACCTTTATCATCAGTAATACTCGATGTTCCAACCTTTACTACTATTCTCTCAAATTTCTTCATGCTCTAATTCCACTTCCACTTTTCCTACTTTCTTAGCCTTCCTTTTTATTTCAATTCTAGGAAGCATTACTATACGTCCACATTTTTCACATTTTAATTTAATATCTACACCAGAAAAAAGCACAATCCATCTATTACCCCCACAAGGATGTTTTTTAGGCAACTCTAATACATCTCCCACTTCAATTTTTTCTATCATTCCTCTTCCTCTTCTAATTTGGGTTTTGCCTTAGCAATAATCTCTTCTTGTATTTTAGCAGGAACCTCTTCATAGTGAGAAAACTTCATAGAATAAGATCCCCTACCCTGAGTGATTGATTTCAATACTGAAGAATATCTCAACATTTCCGCTAGAGGAACAAGAGCCTTTATTACTTGAAGTTTTCCAAGAGAATCAATAGAAGTGACTTTTCCTCTTCTACCATTTAAATCACTAATAATGTCTCCCGTATACTCGTCGGGAGCAGTTATTTCAACACTCATAATTGGCTCAAGAAGTACTGGTTTTGCTTCCAAAAAACCCTTCTTGAATGCCTTAGAAGCAGCCACTTTAAAAGCCATATCTGAAGAATCAACCTCATGATAAGATCCATCAAACAATGTAACTCTAACATCTACTATAGGATAACCTGCAAGTATACCTTTCTCCATGGTCTCTCTAACACCTTTTTCTACCGCTGGTATATAGTTCTTTGGAACTACTCCTCCCACAATTTTATCTACAAACTCAAAACCTGTACCCCTAGGAAGAGGCTCAAGTTCTAACCATACATGACCATATTGCCCTCTCCCACCAGTTTGCTTCTTAACCTTTCCTTCTGCCTTTGCAGTAGTTTTTATAGTTTCTCTATATGCAACCTGAGGAGTGCCTAAAGTTACATTAACACCAAATTTCCTTTGCATTCTTTCTACTACAACCTCTAAATGAGAATCTCCTAGTCCATAAATTAAAGTCTCATTAGTTTCAAAATTTCTTTGAACTCTTAACGTAGGATCTTCATCTAAGATCCTTGCTATAGCAGAGCTCATCCTATCCTCGTCAGCTCTAGTCTTTGGAACCACAGCAACAGCAAAAACAGGCTCTGGAAATTCTACAGGAACTACTTTTATAGAGTTGTCCTTATCTCCTAAGGTTTCATTTGTGGCTGTTTCTTTAAGCTTTGTTATAACTCCTATATCTCCTGTATTTATTTCTGTAGTTGGTTCTTGATTTTTTCCTCTTTGATAAAAGAGACCTCCTATCTTTTCTTGGACTCCTTTATTTATGTTAAATAAATTAGAATCAGATTTAAGAACTCCAGAGATTACTCTAACATAACTTATCTTGCCCACAAAGGGGTCTGCTGAGGTTTTAAAAACAAAAGCAATTAAACTATTCCTCTCTCCAATAGATAAAGTCTTTATTTCTCCAGTTTTTATATCTTCTATAGCAATAGGAACTCTTTCTTTAGGGTTAGGAAAGAAAGTTATTACCCCATCGAGGAGTTTTGAGGCTCCAACATTCTTGTGGGCTGATACAGGGAAGATAGGGAATATTTCTCTATTTTTAAAAGCTTCTTTCAAGGTTTTAATTATCAATTCTGCTGAAATTTCTTCTCCTTCTAAATATTTTTGAAGTAATTCCTCATCAAATTCTACAATAGTTTCTACAAGCTGCTGTCTATATTTTTCATACTCAGGCTTCAAATTGTCAGGAATTTCAGATTCTACAGGTTCTCCTTTATCATCTTTATATATATAAGCTTTACCCTCTAAAAGATCAATTACTCCATTAAAATTACTTTCCTTTCCCACAGGAATATAAATAGGAATTGCCTTACTTCCAAATCTTTCCTGAATAGCTTTCACCACATCAAAAAAGTCAGAATTTTCTCTGTCTAGTTTATTTATAACAAACCCAACAGGCAATTTTTCTTCTTCACTCATGCTCCAAACCTTTTCTGTTTGGACTTGTATTCCTGAAATAGCATCTACAACTATTAACATACTGTCTACAGCCCTTAAAGCACTTCTAATCTCTCCAATAAAATCAGCATATCCTGGAGTATCCACAATATTAATCTTCTTACCCTTCCAATCTAAAGGCAAAATAGAGAGACTCAGAGAAATACCTCTTTTAATTTCCTCAGGTTCAAAATCTGAAACTGTGTTACCATTTTCTACTCTTCCCATCCTATCAATAACTTTTGCTGTAAAAAGAATAGCTTCTGCTAAACTTGTCTTTCCTGCGCCCCCATGACCAAAAAGTCCTACATTTCTTAAGTTTTCAGTTTCATATCTCATTTTTCTTTCAAAACCCCCTTACTTTTTGTATTTTTTCTAACTAATTCAAATTATATTAAAAAAATATAAAAACAAAAAGCTATGATTTATAAACCTGTACTTCCCAGCCCCCCTTCCCCTCTAACAGTTTGGGGAAGATGATCTGTTTCCTCCCAGAGAACCCTTGAATATTGCAAAACTAGGATTTGAGCTATTCTCATCCCCTTTTTACCATAAAAAGTTTTATCTGAAAAATTAATTAAATTTACAAGTATTTCTCCTCTATAGTCACTA
>CALHTV010000216.1 GCA_938039765.1 uncultured Dictyoglomus sp.
TATAAGATTCATAAGAATTCTTCTTACTTATAAGTTCAAAAATAATATTTAAATTCTGTGAGTAATTCTCCTCAGCTAATATAACGGTTAACAAAGTCAGAAAACAAATAAAAATAGTGAAAATTTTTAAAACTAGTTTCATGTATTTTTTAAAAATTATCACCTATATGCCCTCCATTTTTTAAAGCAATTTTAAAACAAAAAAGGGAGAAAGGCAATAGCCTTTCTCCCCTACAATCTACTTAAGTCCTTCTAATATTGCATCAATGGCAGCTTGAAACTTAGGTTTCAAGGCTTTAATAGATTTTGCTGGATTTGCTACATCTATCTGGTTTATCAAATCCCAAAAACCAGGAATTCCTGAGATAGGATCTATTTGAGCTCTAGTTGCAGCATCCATTAGTAAGTCAAATACTTCTTTTCCTCCCACTCTTTCAATTTGAGATTTAACAATTAATTCTTTCTCTTTATCAGTAGGCATAAGCATCCAAAGAAGATATAAAGCTGCAAGCTCTGGGTCCTTAGAGGATGAGGCTATAGCCCATGCACCGTCATCAGCCATATCAGCACTCTTCTTTTTACTGTCTGGACCTTTAGGAAATGGAACTATACCTAATTTCTTACCAAGAGCATTCCTCATAGAAGAAAGTTCCCAAGGTCCCCAGTAATTCATACAGGTAATTCCCTTTTGAAATCTACCCTGAGGATCATTCCACCAATCTGCTGGTCTCATCTTATATTTTGCATCCATATCATATAATGCTTGGAAAGCTCTGTAAGCTTTTGGGCTATCCATGGCAAAAACTGGTTTTCCACCTATATATTTAACTACCTCAACATCATTGGTATATAAGAAAGGTTGTACTACTGCCCATGTAGCATAAGCATATTGATCAATTTTTCCATCTCCATTAATATCTTGAGTTAACTGTTTACCTATGTCAAAAAAGGCTTCCCATGTCCATTTGCCTTGTTTATATAGCTCCAATGGGTCTGGAAGTCCTGCCATCTCAATCTTCTCTTTGTTGTAGTAGAGGATATATGGAAATACATTATCATTATAGATATTTGTCACTGCATAAACTTGA
Organism: uncultured Dictyoglomus sp.; assembly: GCA_938039765.1. Lineage (GTDB taxonomy): Bacteria > Dictyoglomota > Dictyoglomia > Dictyoglomales > Dictyoglomaceae > Dictyoglomus. Next base: position 1,089 of record CALHTV010000216.1, read on the forward strand.
CCTCGCCATGTGAAAAACCTCAATGTACTTTCTCTGAACCCTACTGCTTCTCGTAAATTTTTATCTTTAAAGTTAATATACCTATCAAGAGGCAGAAGCATTTTCTTCATCATCCAAGTGGGTTTTTCTCCTGCTCCTATATACACTACATCTGCTCCTGATCCTGACAATATAGCTGCACTAAGTTTTGGTCTATAATTTTCCCAAGTAGTATAGACAATTTTTACTTTTGCTCCTGTTATTTTTTCAAATTCTTCTCTCACTTGTTTAGGAGATCTAGTCCCCGGAAGGGAAGTACTTTCTTCTGGCCAAAACTGCCATACGTAAATGGTTTTTCCTCTATATTTTTGGGTATCAATGTTCAAAGTATAGTTTCCTACTTTAACAGTGTAAACCTTCTGACCAAAAGAGGGGACAATAGCGGTAATAACAAAAAGGAAGATAACTAAGAAAAATAATGAAATTCTTTTCATAATTCACCTCCATTTAAGCTGTTAGATGTTTGGTATAATAAAATTAAAATTTAAATTTATACCCCCTTTCTTTTTCGAAGCTTTAATTTAAGGATTTTACTTAAATTGTAACTTTAACAAAATTTTAATGTCTAATACGATTTTGAAAAAAAATGTAAAAATTTTGCTCAGAATTAGGGGTAGTATATATTTATGATGAAGTTAGATTTAAAAATTTTGCTTTCTAAACTTCAAAGGGGTGATATGCATATATTTTTTAAATACTTTTATAAAATAGCTTATATTATTAAATCCACATTCTAAAGCTATTTCTGAGATGCTCATATCGGTATTTATAAGAAGTTCCATAGCTCTATCCACTCTGACTTTGTTAATATACTCCACTGGACTCATCTTAAGAGAATCTCTAAATAATCTGCAAAGGTAAAATTTGCTCATATCTACTTGTTTACTAAGTTCATCTAAGGATAAATCTTTGTTATAATTTTTATTTATATAGTTAAGAACATCTTTTATTCTTTCTATTTTATAGCCAATTCTTCCTTCCTCTTTTCTAATCTCAGCATAAAATTTTAAAAGTCTCCAAAATACATCAAACAACAAACTTTTTATATGTAACTCATAACCATAAGATTTCTCTTTAAAACTTTCAATTATCTTTTTAATATCATCTTTTATAAACTCATCCTTAACAAGGTTAGGAATATAAATCTTTTTATTTAATAATGGTAAAAAATATTCATGTTTACAGTAATCAGGCTCCTCAGAGAAAAGAAGTCTAAGATCAAAAACAATAGCATATCCAATACTCCTTTTTATTAGTTCCTCACCAGAGTGTATGGCTCCAGAATTAACAAATAAAAAATCATCTTCATAGATTTTATATTCCTCTCCATCTATGTAGAATCTTCCTGATCCTCTCTCAAGATAAATTATTTCAAACTCATTGTGCCAATGAGGATTAACCCTTCCATTTCTATATACAAAAATATCCTCATGAACAAAAAGATGAAAATCAGGAGTACCATGTGAAACATCTGACTCTATTAAATCTTTTTTCCTAATCTTCATAATAAAAT
>CALHTV010000217.1 GCA_938039765.1 uncultured Dictyoglomus sp.
TAGGTATTCCATGCTTAAAACCAAAAGAAGTAATCGTTATTATAAAATTAGCTTTCAGATTTAGTTCTGAAGATCGTAGGGTAGCAGTGATTTTCTCTCTTAGATCCTTTAAAGAAAAAGAAGAAGTATCAATAATATCTGTAGCTAAGTTTTTTATTTCCTGAAGCCTTGCTTTTTCTAATTTAATACTCTCAAGAATGCTTTTACCTTCTTTAAGAAGTGGATGTGCTCTTCGAGTCTCATTATATCTCCTAACTATTACTTCTTCATCAGCTTCTAAGTAAAGAATTTTATAAGAAATTTTTCTATATTTAATGCTCTCAATCATTCCTTTAAAATCTTCCAAAAAGTTTTCAGCCCTTATATCTATAACTAATGCTAGCCCTGAGATTTTACCATTGGTAGATAAACATAAGTCAATTAAAATAGGAACAAGCTTAGGAGGAATGTTGTCGACACAAAAAAAGCCTAAATCTTCTAGAATACGTAAGGATTGAGACTTTCCAGCACCAGATAGACCTGTTATTATAAAAACTTGAAAATTCATAGATCACCTGTTAAATTAATTTTATGTTATATAATACTATAATATCACATAATTAAGAGAGGAGTAAAGAAACATAAATGGGCAATAAATATATAGAAGAAGTAAAACTCTCAGAAAAAAAGAAAAGTAAGAAGATTATTTTATACATTCTTCTAGCTTTGCTCAGCTTCCTCTTATTTTTGGGAATTCTATTTTCTATCTATATCTTAATTGTAATCAAGGATATACCCCCTATTGATAAATGGATGGACATAAAACCAAGTCAGACTACTATAATTTACTCTTCGGATAATAAAATTTTAGGGCGACTTTATGAGGAAAATCGTATTTATGTACCTTTGTATAAAATCTCTCCCTACCTTCAACAGGCAGTTATAGTTTCTGAAGATAAAGAATTCTATATTCATTCAGGAGTAAGTATAAGAGGTTTAATAAGAGCTGTAATTGTAGACCTAATACATTTAGAGAAAAAACAAGGGGGAAGCACTATAACTCAACAACTTGCAGAGTTATTGTTTCTCTCTCCAGAAAGAACTATAAATAAAAAGATTAAGAAAATATATATAGCTCTGAAACTAGAAAGATATTTCACAAAACAACAAATTCTTGAGATGTATTTAAATCTTATTTACTGGGGACATGGTACATATGGAGCGGAAGCTGCTTCTCAGTATTATTTTGGTAAAAAATCTTCAGACTTAAGTATATCTGAAGCCGCTCTTCTTGCTGCAATAATTCCAGCTCCTGAAGTCTTATCTCCATATAAAAATCCAGACAAAGCTTTAGCACTAAGAAATATTGTTATAGAAAAACTTTATAAAGCAGGATACATTAGTGAAACTGATTATCAAAAGGCACTAAAAGCTCCCCTTAGTTTGGTAAAAAGATCCTCAAATTCTCAAAAAATAGCTCCCTATTTTTTTGATTTTGTATTAAAGGAGCTAATAAACCGATTTGGAAAGGATATGGTATATAAAGGAGGATTAAGGGTTTATACTACATTAGATACCAACCTACAAAATATCGCAGAAAATGCTTTAAAAGGGATTATTAACCAATATGGAAAAAATTATAAGGTATCACAAGGGGCTTTACTCGCTATTGATCCAAATACTGGATATGTAAAAGCTTGGGTTGGAGGTATAGATTATGAGAAAAGCCAATTTGATAGAGTTTCAATGGCAGTAAGACAACCAGGTTCAGCCTTCAAGCCCTTTGTTTATTTAACAGCTCTTCAAAAAGGCTTCAAGCCTTGGGATCTAATAGAGGAGAAAGAGGTAACTTATACTTTTAATAGAAAAGAGTGGAAACCTAAAAATTATGATGGAAAAATTCATGGAACGGTAACTCTTCAGGAAGCTTTAGAGAATTCCTATAATATTGCAACTATACTTTTATTAGAAGAAATTGGAGTTGGAGATGTGATAAAAAATGCGAGAAGATTGGGAATAGAGAGTTCTTTAGAACCTAGTTTAGCTTTAGCTCTTGGAACATCAGGTTTAACTTTGTATGAATTAGTTAGAGCGTACGCTAGTTTTGCAAATGGAGGTTATAGGATCTCCCCCATAACTATCCTAAGGGTTGAAGACTCAAACGGAAATATAATATATAATGCTGTCCCAGAAAAAATTCCAGTAATAGAGAGAGAAGTAGTATCTACTCTTGTTGGTATGATGAAAAAAGTAATTACTAATGGGACAGGAAAAAGAGCTAATATAGGAAGACCTGCTGCCGGTAAAACTGGTACAACAGATGATTATAGAGACGCATGGTTTATTGGCTTTACTCCTGATTTGTGCACTGGAATATGGGTGGGAAATGACGATTATACCCCCACAAATAAAGTACCAGGTGGATTATTACCTGCTATGACATGGAAGGAATTTATGCAAAATGCTTTAAAAAATATTCCTCCAAAAGATTTTGATTTCTTAATCTCAACAACATCTACTGAGACTAAAGAAAAAGAAAATCTTGTTCCTCAAACTGAAACTGAAACTTCGCCTTTATCTCCTTAAGGCTTATGTCTTTTGATCAGTTCTGTGATAACTTCTTTTAATTCTATATTTTCTTCTACTAATGTTAAAAGAAAATGGAAAAGAAGATCTGCACTCTCGTATATTAATCTATCTCTATCTTCTCTAAGTCCAGCAATTATAGTCTCAATGGCTTCTTCTCCTAATTTTTGAAAAATTCTTTCTTTTCCATTCTTAAATAGTTTAGCAGTATAAGAACTTTCAGGTAAGTACTCCTTTCGGTCTTTTAAATATTTTTCTAAATAAAAGAGAAAACTATCACCTGATTTTTCCGATCTATAAAAACAACTGAAATTCCCAGTATGACACGCAACACCAATTTGTTCAACCATGACAAGCAATGCATCTTTATCACAATCTACAGCTATATCCATAACCTTCTGATAGTTCCCTGAAGTTTCTCCTTTATGCCATAAAGAGTTTCTGCTCCTACTAAAATACCATGCTTCTTTCGTTTCTATAGTCTTTCTTAAAGCCTCTTCATTCATATAGGCCAACATTAAAACTTTCCCAGTGGTGTAATCTTGCACTATTACAGGTATTAATCCTCGCTCATCAAATTTTAGATTCTCTATAAGTTTGTCTATATTCATGCTAATCTCACCCATATTCCTTTCTCCTTTAAATATCTCTTTACTTCAGGAATAGAATAGGTTCTAAAATGAAAAATAGAAGCTGCAAGTACAGCATCTACCCCAATACTTAAAGCTTTATAGAGATCCTCCATACTACCAGCGCCTCCCGAAGCTATTAATGGAAGATTTGAATAAGATAGAGCATATTCTAAAAGTTCATAATCATATCCTGTCAAATGGCCATCAGCATCTATACTTGTTAAAAGAATCTCTCCTGCTCCTCTCTTTTCCACTTCTACTATCCACTCTTTAAAATCAATTCCAGTAGGAACTTTACCTCCTTTTATATAAACCTCCCAAGATTTTTTACCTCTTCTTTTAACGTCAATAGCTACCACTAAACATTGACTTCCAAATTCCTTTGAAATCTGATCTATTAAATCAGGATTCAACACAGCTGCAGTATTTACAGAAACTTTGTCTGCTCCTGCCTTAAGAAGCCTTCTCACATCATCAATATTTCTAATACCACCCCCAACAGTAAGCGGAACAAAAAGCTCCAAAGCTACCTCCGTAACCACTTCAATGAAAGTCTTTCTATTTTCCTCACTAGCAGTGATATCTAACAATACTAATTCATCGGCTCCATCTTCCTCGTATCTTTTGGCTAGATTCCTGGCTTCTCCCACTATCCTTATATTAGTAAAACTTGTTCCCTTAACAACATTTCTTCCAATAGTATCTAAACATGGTATTATCCTTTTAGCTAGCATAGATTATATTATTGGCCTCCTCCCAATCTATTCTTCCTTCTAATAAAGCTCTTCCTACTATTATTCCTTTTATCCTTTCTGTCTTTTTTGAAAGCTCAAAAATCTTCTTTACGTCTTCTAAAGAAGAGATCCCTCCTGCTATCCAGATATCCCAAGAGTGAAGAGTTAGAAAATTCTCTATATTTTCTATATTTACCCCCTTCAAAGTTCCATCACGAGAGATATCTGTAAAGATAATTTCCCTTACTCCTAAATAATTAAGTTTATCCCTTACAATATTCCATTCTAAAAAATCTTGCCATCCCCTTATAGCTATTTTTCCTTTTTCCCAATCTAAACTTGGAATAACCTT
>CALHTV010000218.1 GCA_938039765.1 uncultured Dictyoglomus sp.
AAGGACAAGAAAAATCCTGTACTTATAGATAAGTACCTTATGGGTAGAGAAATAGAAGTAGATGCAATCTGTGATGGAGGACTACAGGAAAGGCTGAAATAGACTTTATAATAGAAGAACAGAATCAAGTAATACCCTCCGTCTATTTGTCCAAGGTTTACAAAGAATAAGAGTTATAGAGTTCTTACAATCAGAACCTTATTTTAAAGCTAAAGTAGAGCTAATAGAAGAGAAAGTAGAAAAAACTGTAGAAATAGAAGGCTTAATGAGAAATCTTCTTAACCTCTTTCAAAGAATGGCCTCTCTTATACCCCAATTTCCCGAAGAACTTCTCATTAACGCTATGAATATTCAGGAACCAGGTAGACTTGCTGACTTTATAGCTTTCAATACAAATCTCAACATCAACGAAAAACAGGAAATCCTCGAAACTATTGATATAAAAGAAAGATTGCAAAAAGTGACATATTACCTAACAAGAGAATTAGAAATCCTTGAAATTGCTAATAAAATTCAAAACGAGGTAAAAAATGAAATAGAAAAGAGTCAAAAAGAATATTTCCTCAGACAGCAAATGAAAGCAATACAAAAAGAGCTTGGAGAGATAGATCCAAGAGAAATGGAAATCAACGAATTAAGACAAAAACTACAAGAAGCCAAATTACCTCCTGAAGCAATGAAAGAGGCAGAAAGAGAATTAGAAAGACTATCCTTAATGCCTCCAGGTTCTGCTGAGTATACAGTTACCAGAACCTATTTAGATTGGCTTGTCAGTTTACCCTGGGCAAAATCTACTGAAGATAATTTAGATATAAAAAAGGCAGAAGAAGTATTAAATGAAGATCATTATGATTTAGAGAAAGTCAAAGAAAGAATACTTGAATATTTAGCTGTAAGAAAATTGAAGAGCGATATGAAAGGGCCTATACTTTGTTTTGTAGGACCACCAGGTGTTGGCAAAACATCTCTTGGTAAATCTATAGCAAGAGCTTTAGGAAGGAAATTTGTAAGAATATCTCTAGGTGGTATAAGAGACGAAGCAGAGATTAGAGGACATCGAAGAACCTATGTAGGAGCGTTACCTGGTAGAATTATCCAAGGTATGAGAAAAGCAGAATCAAACAATCCTGTATTTATGCTTGACGAGATAGATAAATTAGGAACAGATTTTAGAGGAGATCCTTCTGCTGCTCTCTTAGAAGTTTTAGACCCAGAGCAAAATAATGCTTTTGTAGATAATTATTTAGGAGTTCCTTTTGATCTTTCAAAAGTAATGTTTATTGCTACAGCTAATGTACTCTATACCATACCTCCTGCTCTTTTAGATCGAATGGAGGTTATAGAGCTTCCAGGATATACAGAGTATCAAAAACTAGGAATTGCAAAAGGATTCTTAATCCCAAGACAACTTAAAGAGCATGGTTTAGAGGATAATAAAGTTGAACTTACAGAAGAAGCCATAAGAAAAATTATAAGAGAATATACTAGAGAAGCAGGTGTAAGAAATTTAGAAAGAGAAATAGCAAGCATAATTAGGAAGGTGGCCAAAGGGATAGCGGAGGGAAGTATTACCGAAAAGGTAATGGTAAGACCGGAAGATATACCTAAATATTTAGGACCAGAAAGATACACCTATGGCATGAAAGGAGAAAGGGATGAAATAGGCGTAGCCACAGGCCTTGCATGGACTGAAGCAGGAGGAGATATACTCTTTGTGGAAGCTTTAATCGTAGAAGGTAAAGGCAATCTTATATTGACAGGTAAACTAGGAGAGGTTATGCAAGAATCTGCAAAAACAGCCCTTTCATATGTTAGATCAAAATTAAAAGAGTTGAATATAAATTATGAACTTTTAGAAAAGTCTGATATACATGTACATGTACCCTCCGGAGCTATACCCAAAGATGGCCCCTCAGCAGGTGTAACAATAGCAACTGCCATTGCTTCAGCGCTGACCAAAAGGCCAGTCAAAAAAGATATAGGAATGACTGGAGAAATAACTCTAAGAGGAAAAGTTTTACCCGTAGGTGGAATTAGAGAAAAAGTTTTAGCAGCTCATCGAGCAGGATTAACTTCGGTCATCATGCCAAAGGAAAATAAGAAAGATTTAGAAGAAATTCCTGAAGAAGTAAAAAAGGATATGACCTTCTATTTTGTGGAACATGCTGATGAGGTGCTTAATTTGGCTCTTTTGGAGGTGAAAGAGGGTGCTGAGCAAAGAAATCCTGAAAGAATTGGGTAATCTTTCCTTTTCTCCCTATCTGGTGACTACTCTTTATTTAAATGTTTCTCCCTTATTAAATCTAAAAGGGGAATATAAAATAATTTGGAAAGATTTAAAAAAGAATGCCCTTGACTCTTTAAATTTAGAGGGCGAGGTAAAGAGGTCTGTTCTTTCAGATATTGAATACATAGAAACATTAATAGATCAAAGTTCCTTTGGCTCAGCTAATACTATAGTATTAATGAGTTGTAGCGCAAAAAATTGGTATTATAGTATACCACTTTATCCCACCTTAAAAAATAAGTTAATATTAGATAAAGATCCCTACACCCGTCCTCTTGGTCATCTTATTGCCGCGAATAGACATTATTATTTAGTAATACTTTCAAAGGGTGATGCAAGGGTATTTAAATATTTTTTAGGAGAGATAAGAGAAGAGGGAGAAATAAAAGAAGAAATTCCTAAAAGACATAAACAAGGAGGGTGGGAAGCATCAGATTGGCAAAGATGGCATGAAACTCATGTGATATGGCATTTCAAAGAAGTTGCAGAATTTTTAGATAAAATCATAGGAGAAGAGAAATTAATATTAGGAACTACTTCCCCTAAGAATACTTCTGAGTTTCTAGAAATACTACCTAAAAGGCTTCATGAAAAAATAATAGGAGAAATACCAATTGAGCTGGATTCTCCTATTAAGGAAATCCTAGAAAAAACTCATAATTTAATAGAAGAATATGAAGAGAAAGAAATAAAGGATTTGATAGACCAATTGATAGTAGCCAATGCAAAAGGTAAAGAAGCAACTCTTGGCTTAGAAAACGTCGCACATGCAATACACCAAAAAAGAGTAAGAACTATTTTAGTTTATGATCAATTTGAACAATCAGGATTTCAGTGTCCATCTTGTTCTTTTATGAGTCCATATTTAGAAACTTGTCCTTACTGCAATGTAAAAATGGAAAAAAGAGTAGATATAGTAGATGAGTTAATAGAAGAAGCACTAATAAACAATACAGAGTTACGATATATAAAGAAAAAAGAATTAGGCGAAAAAATCCAAAATATCGGAGCCTTATTAAGATTCTAAAAAATAAAAAGAGGGAGGAAAAATTTCCTCCCTCTTTAAAATTAAATAACCTGGTATAAATCTTTAAATTCTTTCTGCTACATAAGCCGTTAGATCAGCAAGTCTGCATGCATAGCCCCATTCGTTATCATACCAGGCAAAAACTTTCACCAAATTCTTTCCAATTACAATTGTAGATGGTAAATCTACAACAGTAGAATAAGTTGTACCCTTAAAGTCCATAGATACCAATTCCTCATCAGTAACTCCAAGAATACCTTTCATTCTTCCTTCAGCAGCTTTTCTAAAAGCATCATTGACTTCTTCTACTGTCACTTCTTTTTGTAATACACATACTAAATCAGTAACAGAAACAGTTGGAGTAGGTACCCTCAAAGCCACTCCATGCATTTTCCCATCAAGCTCTGGAATAACCCTACCAATAGCTTTTGCAGCACCAGTAGAAGTGGGGATAATATTTAATGCAGCAGCTCTTGCTCTTCTCAGATCCTTATGAGGTAAATCAAGAATCCTTTGATCATTAGTATAAGAATGTACCGTAGTCATTAAACCTTTTTCAATACCAAAATTATCAAGAAGTACCTTTGCCACAGGAGCTAAACTATTAGTAGTACAAGAAGCATTAGAGATAATATGATGTTTTGAAGGATCATATTTTTCTTCATTCACCCCCATAACAATTGTTATATCTTCCCCTTTTGCTGGAGCAGAAATTATAACTTTCTTTGCGCCTCCAGAAGTAATGTGTACCTTTGCCTTATCAGCATCAGTAAATAAACCTGTAGATTCGATAACTATATCCACGCCTAAATCCTTCCAAGGCAAATTGGCTGGATCTTTTTCTGCAAACACTCTTATTTCTTTCCCATCAATTATAATTGACTTATCAGTGTATTTTACTTCACCTTTATATACCCCATAATTAGAATCATATTTAAAAAGATGAGCTAAAGTTTTAGTATCTGTAATATCATTAACAGCTACAACTTCAACTTTATCTGGATATCTTTCAAAAAGAGCCTTCAAAACTTGCCTTCCAATTCTGCCAAAACCATTTATACCTACTTTAACAGCCATAAAAGCACCTCCTGAAATCGTTATTTTTTTCTAAATTTCATTTTTGATTATATCACTTATCTTCTTAAATATTTGTTAAAATCTTATTAAAGTAGTTCTTTATACGCTTAAGCTTAATATTTTTCCAGGAATATAGACTATTTTCTTTATTTCCTTGTTATTTAAATACCTTTTCACATTTTCCCTTTCAATAGCTAACTTAAGTACTTCATCTTGAGTTGCATCTACACTAACTTCAATCCTATCTCTTACCTTTCCATTTATTTGAATCACTACTGTAGCAATTTCTTCTTTTATTAATTCAGGATCATAACTAGGCCAAGGTTGCAAATGCACACTATATTCGTTTCCTAAATCATTCCACAACTCTTCAGTAATATGAGGAACAAAAGGAGAAAGCAGAAGTATAGAAGTTTTAATCGCTTCTTCAAAAGCAGGAGTTCTGCCATAGTTTCTTTTATGTTCCATCAATAAATTAGAGAGTTCCATTACTGCTGCAATTGCAGTATTGAATTTGAAATTTTCTATATCCTCTGTAACCTTTTTTATAGTTTTGTGAAGTTTCCTTCTTATAAGTTTTTCTTGCTCTTCATCTATTTTTGTCTCTACCTCAGAATCTTCCAAAACTAATCTCCAGAATCTATTTAAAAATCTATTAGCTCCTTCCACTCCCTCATCACTCCATTCAATATCTACCTCAGGAGGAGCAACAAATAATATGAAAAGTCTTGCAGTATCAGCGCCATAATTTTCGACCATATAATCTACAGAAACTATATTTCCCAAAGATTTCGACATAATCTGTCCATCTTTATATACCATTCCTTGAGTAAATAATCGTTTAAAAGGCTCTCTAACAGGACTATATCCTGCATCGTAAAGAACCTTTGTAATAAAACGAGAGTATAAAAGATGTAGTACTGCGTGTTCAATTCCACCTGTATATTGATCTACCGGCATCCAGTATTTCACTTTTTCCCAACTAAAAGGCTCTTTATCGTTATGAGGATCAGTATATCTAAAGTAGTACCAAGAAGAATCAACAAAAGTAGCCAAGGTGTCTGTTTCTCTTTTTGCA
>CALHTV010000219.1 GCA_938039765.1 uncultured Dictyoglomus sp.
TCTCAATTAGCAATTCCTAATAACACTCTTGCTCTCTTTACCTTAGGTTATTTTTTAGATTTTAATTTAAATCCCCAAGAATTAAAAGCCATATTATTAGGATTACTCTTAAGAATTATCCCGGGGATATTAGTTAGTGTTATTCTATCCCCTTTAAGTAACTATTTAATAGCAAAGATAATCTCTATCGGAACTTTGCTTCCTGTCCCTTTAGTTGCTATTGTTTACTCTAATGAAAGAAGTTTAAATCCTAAATTTGCTTCGGTTTTTGTCACTCTAACCATTATAACCGGAGTAATAGCTGTGACATTACTTTAAACCCCTAAAAAATTTTTTTAATTTCTTTTTTGTATTGTTATTATTAATGTTATAATAATTAAAATAATTTCTTCAAGGGGACAAAAAAGAACTCTTAAGGAGGAGACGAAATGAAAATATTTAAAATCTTATTTATCACTACTTTTATTTTTATCCTACTAAATACCTTAACCTTTGGTAGTTATAATGAACCTGATGCAAGGATAACCATATCTCAAGATATTCTTAATAAATTTCTCTTAGCTATAGGAGAAGTTAAAAGCGTTAGTTCTTTTGATATTTCAGGAGTAAAAGGAGAATATACTTGGATAGTTAAAAATCCTAAAATTACTCTAAGTCAAAATAGAGCAAGATTTCAATCAGAGGTCTCTATTTCCTTAAAGTTTCCGCCTATAAATTATACAACCCCTGCTTATGGAGATGTATCTATAAAATATAATCCTGAGGATAATAAAATATACATAAAGGTAGAAAAGGTAGCTTTTGAAGTAAGTTTCAATATCTTAGGTAAGAAAATTTTCGTAGGAGAGGTAGATATTTCGAAGTTTTACCAGATATCTTTTACTTTTCCAGGCCCAAAACCTTTTGAAGCTGTATCCGAAGTAAATATGCCTGATGGAAGTAAAAGAAAAATAAAAATAGAAAGTACTCCTAATCTAATTATTGATGAGGGGAAAATTATTGTAGGATCAAGTATTAACTTTATTCCCCTTAAGTAACAAATGCTATTCTTAAAAAATAAGAAAGAAAAAGGGTTCTCTCTATTAGAATTACTAATAGTCATAGGTATAATAGCAATAATTACAACTATTGCTCTACCCCTATATTTTAGAGCTTTAGAGGATGCTAAAAGAACTACCCAATGGAATAATATAAACGCTTTTATAAAACAGATTGAACTTTTCTCTATAAAAAGTGGAAGATTTCCTACCCCTCAAGAATTTCAGAATATAATAAAAAGCAGTCAAAATTTTTCTGAGATCCCCTTATGTCCTTATAATGGAAAAAATTATACTTTTACTTCAAGTTTGAGCAGTTTTAGAACTCTAATGCAAAATGATAATTTCAATAATGCTCATATCCTATATTATGAAAGTACCGCAAAAAGCTATACCATATTTTATTATCCCCCAAAATTTTACATAGGAAATAAAGTTTCAAAAAGATTTCATTATCCTTGGTGTTGGACTCTTCCCGAACCTCGAAACCAAGTTTTATTAAAAACAAGAGAAGAAGCTATAGAAAAAGGCTATATTCCTTGTGGAAACTGTAAACCCTAATTGGAATTTAGCTTTTCGTATTAATATTATATAATATCATCATTTCTTAATCTAATTCTAAAAGGAGGAGCTTAAATTCATGGAACATAAAAATTCCTTTAAAGATAAGATTCTAACTATAGATGAGAGAGTAAAGGAACTTATTTCCCAACTTACCCTCGAAGAGAAGATAAAACTTCTTCCTACCCGCCAGGCAGGAATTGAAAGATTAAAAATATCTGATTTTCACATAGGTGGCGAGGCAGCTCATGGTGTTGCCTGGTTAGGAAAAGCAACAGTGTTTCCCCAACCTATTGGACTTTCTTCTTCTTTTGATAGGGATTTGATGAGGAAAATTGGAGAAGTAGTTGCTTTAGAAGCAAGGGCCTACTATTATATGAGAGGAAAAATAGGAGGACTTATGTTATGGGCTCCTACAGTAGACATGGAAAGAGATCCTCGTTGGGGAAGAACCGAAGAAGGTTATGGAGAAGATCCCTTCTTGGCAGGTGAAATGGCCTCAGCTTATATCCAAGGACTTCAAGGAGATGATCCTATATATTTAAAAACAGCTATGACCCCTAAACATTTCTTTGCTAACAACAATGAAAAAGATAGAGATAAATTTTCCGCAAACATTGATCCAAGAAATATGTATGAATATTATTTAGAGGTATTTAGAAGAGTTATAATAAAAGGGAAGGCTACATGCCTAATGACTGCATATAATGCGGTAAACGGAATCCCATGTATCATTAATCCCATTGTTAGAGAGGTTATAAAAGAAAAATTTGGACTTTCTGGATGTGTAGTTACTGACGCTGCAGATTTTAGACAAACAGTAACTTCCCACTATACCTTCGAAAACCATTATGAAACTTTAGCCTACGCCTTAAAAGCTGGCATTGATGCCTTTACAGATGATCCTGAATTAGTGATAGAATCAGCCTGGCAAGCCCTTGAAAAAGGTCTTATTACAGAAAGGGATATAGATGAGGCCATAGCAAACTCTCTCAAAGTAAGATTTAGATTAGGTGAATTCGATGAGGAAATTAGTAAAAAATTATATGTTTCCCCTGGAAAAATTTGTGATAAGGAACATTCAAAACTTGCTTATGAGGCAGCTTTAAAATCTACTGTTCTTTTGAAAAATGAAAATAAATTCCTTCCTATTAATAAAGAAAACATCAATAAAATAGCAGATATAGGACCTTTAGCTAACAAAAACTACAATGACTGGTACAGCGGTACTTATCCCTACAAAGTCTCTATATTGCAGGGTATAGTTAACAAACTCTACCCTAAAGAAATTTTCTACCATGACTCCTATGACTTAGTAGCTATAAAATCTGTAAAAAATAACAAGTACTTAAGAGTTATAGAATCAACAACAAGTCCAATA
>CALHTV010000220.1 GCA_938039765.1 uncultured Dictyoglomus sp.
GAAATAGACCATGGCATAAGCTGTAGCCCATTGATTTGGGTAGATTATATTATAAAGACTAATATATCCATTTTTACTTCTTTCTTCAGGTTTAAACCACCTTATCTCTAATCCTGTTTTTCCTTTATAAATCTTATTTAAAGAAATTTCTTTCTCAGGAGGGAATTCTTTATAAAACCCAGAATTTCCTACATTTTCAAAGGGACCTATGAACATAAAGTCCTTAACAAAACCTTTTAGGTTAGAGAAGCTTTCTGCTTCTTCAATTTGGTTTTTGGAAAGAAGGGTTTTCCAGTATAGGTATTCTAAATAGGATGACAAATTAGAGTTGTCTTTTAGGAGAGTATTTAGTTCGTCAAATATGCTTAGACTTTCCCATATATCACTGCCTAAAAGTCCTATTACTTCATGCCATTGAGAGGTAGGTTTTTGTTTGATGGCACTCTTCCAAAAATTCCAAGCTTCTTTTATGTTGTCTTCCATAAGATAAATTAACGAAGTAAAGATTTTTAAGTAAAAATTATCTTTTTGAGGAGAGGTTTTTATTACTTCAAAATCGTTATTCAGAAGAAGATTTCCTATTTTTAATTCTTGAGCAAAAGGAGGGGAAAGAAGAGTAAAAAGTAAGATTAAAATTATTAATATTTTTCTTTTCATTATTCTGTTCCCCTAAAGGATTAAGTTTTGGTTTATTATATATTAAAACTTGAAAGAATTACAATATAACGGTAAAATTTTTATTAATAACTTGTGTTAATATGTAATTTTTATTCTAATTGGAGGCAATAAAAATGGCTAAAAAGAAAAAAGCTCCCACAAGCTGGGATGTGGCAAGACTGGCAGGGGTATCTCGTTCTACTGTTTCTTTTGTTCTGAATAATACTCCAGGTATAAAAATAAGTGAGGAGACAAGAAAAAGAGTCCTAGAGGCTGTAAAGATTCTAGATTATAAACCTAATGCTATAGCAAGAAGTTTAGCAAAACAGAAGACTGAGGCTATAGCTTTTTTTGTGCTTGATATAGCTAACCCAGTGTTTCCCAATATGGCAAGAGGTATTGAAGATGTAGCAAGGCATAATGGATATATTTTGCTTCTCTGTAATACTGACGGAAAGTCTTTGAGAGAATTGAGATATATGAATATAATGTTAGAAAGAAGGGTTGATGGTATAATTGTTGGCGCTTTGTCCAATGAAGAAGTTAGTAAGATTGCTCAGAAGAAGAATATACCGCTAGTAATATTAGAACATCCAAGACTTCCGGAGCATGATGTAGTATATGCTGATAATATAAAAGGAAGTTATGATGCAGTTATGCACTTAATAGAATTAGGACATACAAGGATTGCTCATATAACCATCAATCCTGAAAGTATTATTGTTCAGGAAAGGATAGAAGGGTATAAAAAAGCATTGAAGGATGCAGGTATTCCTTTTGATAGTGATTTATTGAAGATTTTTTATGATAAAGTAGATGAAGAATTGGCTGTTAATGAACTTTTCTCTATTCCTAATCCCCCAACAGCAATTTTTGCTTTTAGTGATTTTATGGCGATACAAATCATGAAAATTTTAACTAAGAGGGGTTATAAAATTCCTCAAGATATATCTATAGTAGGATTTGATGATACTCTTGCTGATTTGACAATTCCCTCTTTGACCACTGTTTCTCAGCCCTTTTATGAGATGGGAGCAAAAGCAGCAGAGATTTTGATAGAGAGGATTAAAAATCCTAATTTACCTATTCAACATGTAAAACTTCCTACAAAGTTGATTATTCGAGAAAGTACAGCCCCCAAAAATAAAGAATCTTAAAAAGAATTATTGAGTTTCTAGAGAGATTTGTTATAATTTTTTTAACTAATATAAAAACGTTTTCTTAAGGAGGTGTATTAAATGGAAATACTTAGAGAAATTGCCAATTCTGTAATTGCTGGAAATAAAAAAAGAGTTCAAGAGTTAGTAAATAAAGCTTTAGAAGAAAATATTTCTCTTGAGGAAATAATAAATGATGGACTTCTTGCAGGAATGGGAGTTATAGGAGAAAGGTTCAAAAGAAATGAAATATTTGTTCCTGAAGTTTTAGTTTCTGCTAGAGCTATGCAGGCTGGTATGGATATTTTAAGACCATTAATTGTTAATTCTAAAGGAATAATAAAGGGAAAAATAGTGATTGGTACTGTAAAAGGGGATCTTCATGATATTGGTAAAAACTTGGTATCAATGATGTTGGAAGGCGCAGGTTATGAGATTATAGATTTAGGAATTGATGTATCTCCAGAAAAATTTGTGGAGGCTATTAAAGAACATAACCCTGATATAGTAGGGATGTCAGCTTTGCTAACTACAACGATGCCTCAGATGAAAGTTACAATTGATACTTTAAAAAAGGAGGGGCTAAGAGATAGAGTAAAAGTAATAGTTGGGGGAGCACCCGTTACTCCAGAATTTGCAAGAGAAATAGGAGCAGATGGGTATGCAAAGGATGCTTCTGAGGCTGTTGAATTGGTTAATTCTATTATAAGTAAAAAATGATAAAAATTAAAATATTACCTGAAAATGTTTTGTTAGAGGTAGAGATTGGAAGTAACTTATTAAATGTGTTTAGAGAAAAGGGAATAGATATTGAGTCTGATTGTGGGGGGAAAGGATGGTGTGGAAAGTGTAAAGTAAGGTTAGCCAAAGGAAAAGTAACAGAATTGAATGATGTAGAGAAAAGAATGTTAAAAAATGAAGAAATTAATAGAAATATAAGACTCGCCTGTCAATTATTTTTGATAGAAGACAATATAGAAGTAGAAGTAATGAACAAGAATAAAAAAATAGAGATAGTGACAAATTTTTTAAAATCTAGAGAAGGAAAAAAGAATCCTTTGGTAAGATTAAAACCCTTTAAATTAGAGCCTCCTTCTCTTAAGGATCAAAGATCAGATCTTGAAAGGCTTTCTTCTATTGATACTAATTTACATTTTGAAGATTTAAGACTTTTACGAAACTTACCTCATCTTTTAAGGGAATATAACTTTGAAGGAAAGCTTGTAATCTTTAAGGATGAGATTATTGATATAAGGGATAGAAATTTTAAAAGTATATATGGGGTTGCCTTTGATATTGGTACCACCACAATAGTAGGCTATCTTTTAGATATGAATGATTTAAGAGAAGTAGATATAATTTCGAGAGTTAATCCCCAAAGAGTTTATGGAAGTGATGTCCTTTCTAGGATTAGTTTTATTCTCCAAAACTCCGATGGAGTAGATATTTTGCATAAGGTTTTAATCAGAACTTTAGAAGAGATAATACTTGAATTTTCAAAGAGAAATCATATTAACCTAGACGACATTTATGCTATCTCTATAGCAGGTAATTCTGTTATGACTCATATATTTTTAGGTATATCTCCAGAATATATCTCCTATTCTCCTTTTTCACCTGCTTTTAGGGACAGTCTGGTGATTTCAAGTAGAGAAATTTTTAGTATATTGCCTAAGGCAAAATTGTATATATTTCCTTTGGTTTCAGGATATATTGGAGGAGATATTGTTGCAGGGATAATTGCCACCGATTTACTTAGGGAAAAAGGAAATATACTTTTTATAGATATTGGTACTAATGGAGAAATAGTGTTAAAAGTAGAAGATAGGTTATATTCTTGTGCTACTGCTGCTGGTCCTGCATTCGAGGGAGGAAATATATCTTGTGGAATGATTGCTTCTCAAGGAGCAATTGATCACGTTTGGCTTAAAGATGGAAAGGTTTTTTATAGTGTTATTGGAGGGGGAGAAGAGAAAGGTATAACTGGTTCTGGGCTTTTGGATGCTATTTCTGTAATGTTAGAGTTAGGAATCTTAGATTCAAAAGGGAGAATTAATGATGAAGAATTTTATATTGGTAAGATTAAGATAACTCAAAGAGATATTAGGGAGTTTCAGTTGGCAAAGTCAGCTATTAGAGCTGGAATTGAAGTTTTAATGAGAAATGCTAGTATAGGTTACGATAAGATAGATAAAATCTATATAGCAGGTGCCTTTGGTAATTATATAGACAAAGAAAATGCTCTGAAGATAAAGCTTCTACCTCCTATTAGTAAGGATAATATATTTCTTGTAGGTAACTCTTCAGGTATGGGAGCAAAATTAGTTTTGCTAGATAAAGAAATTATTGAAAAAGCTAAAGAAATCTCAAAGAAAATAGAATATATAGAACTTTCCTCAAATTCTGAGTTTAATAAATATTTTGTTGAGTTCATGTATTTTTAGTAAGGAGGATTTTTAAAATGGAGGAAAAGAAAAGATTAATCATACCTCTTTTAGGGGCTCCTGGAGTAAAGCTAACTAAAACCACTTTGAAGGATAATTTGACAAATTCTGATATTCAATTTAAAACATTAGCTAAAATTTTAGAAAGGTTTCAGCCTGATGGAATTTTCCCTTTTATGGATCTAACAATCGAGGCTGAGGTTTTGGGGTTAAAAATAGAGTTTCCAGAAAATGAGAATCCTTCTGTAAGGGAACATCCAGTAAAGGATAGGGAGATCTTAAAAGAAGTTAAAAGAAGATGGAAAGGTATAACGGGTAGAATGAAAGTCTTTGTTGAAGTGGCTGAAAAAATGAGTAATAATTTTGATGTTATCAAAGGGGGATATGTTATAGGTCCCTTTACTTTAGCCGGAGAACTTGTTGGGGTTAACGATTTAGGAATATATGTTATTGAAGAAGAAGATTTTGTAAGAGAAGTCTTAGATTTTACAGTTGATGTTGTCAAAGAGTATGCAAAGGCTCTTTTTGAGGCTGGGGTTGATGTGATTGCTATTTTAGAGCCTACAGCAGTTATTTTATCTCCTCAGCTTTTTAGGAAATTTTCCTTAGCTTACTTTACCTATCTGGTTGACGAATTAAAAAGACCCTTAATATATCACATATGTGGAAATACTAACCATTTAATAGAGGATATGGGGAAAAGTGGAGCTTATGGTTTAAGTCTTGATAGTGCTGTAGATTTAAAATGGGTTTCTGAAAAAATTCCTTCTCATGTTTATATTATAGGAAATCTTGATCCTGTTAGAGTGTTTTTGCAAGGGAATGTAGATCTTGTAGAAAAAGAAACTCTAAATCTTTTAAAGAAAATGGAGGATGTGAATAATTTTATACTAAGCTCAGGATGTGATATTCCCATAGGGACTCCTTTAGAAAATATTGATGCTTTTATGAGAATAGCTAGGAAATATAAAAAATTATAATTTGGTTATTGAAAAATTCCGACGATTTTGGTATTATATGTGAAAATTTTAAAAAGAGATTTTTAGGAGGTGGTAAAAGTTGGTATGGATCATGCCTTGCCCGAAAAGGGCGGTTCATATACTACTTTAGAAACCAAAATTCATAGAAGGAGGTATTAAGGATGGCAAAGACAATTGAAGAGATTAATGAGAAGATCCGCCAGGGTAAGGCAGTGGTTGTTACTGCTGAGGAAATGATTGATATTGTGAATGAGAAGGGGATAGAGAAAGCTGCTAAAGAGGTTGATGTAGTGACTACTGGTACTTTTGGGATTATGTGTTCCTCAGGTATATATTTCAATATAGGACATACAAAGCCAAGGATAAAACTTGGAGGAGGAAAAGTATATCTAAATGGGGTTCCAGCATATGCAGGTTACGCAGCAGTAGATCTATTTTTAGGAGCAGCAGCATTGCCCGATGATGATCCTCGTAATAAATATTATCCAGGAGATTTTCCCTATGGTGGGGGACACGTTATTGAAGATTTGGTAGCTGGAAAAGAGATAAGAATTACAGCTCAAACTTATGGTACTGACTGTTATCCAAGAAAATTTTTGGATGCCTACATAACAATTCATGACCTGAACGAAGCAGTGCTTTTTAATGTGAGAAATGCATATCAAAACTATAATGTTGCAGTAAATTCCTCCAATAGGGTTCTTTATACATATCTTGGTATGTTAAGACCAAAATTTGGAAATGCAAATTATAGTAGCGCGGGTCAACTTTCTCCTTTATTAAATGATCCTTACTATAAGACTATTGGAATAGGCACAAGAATATTCTTAGGAGGAGGAATAGGGTATATAGCATGGCATGGAACTCAACATAATCCTAATGTAGAAAGAACAGAGAGAGGTATTCCTAAGGGAGGAGCAGGAACTTTAGCTGTCATTGGTGATTTAAAACAGATGACTCCTGAGTGGATTAAGGGAGTGAGTGTTAAAGGATATGGTGTTTCTCTCGCAGTAGGGATTGGAGTACCTATTCCTGTATTGAATGAAGAAATAGCCTTCTATACTTCTGTAAGTGATGAGGAAATCTTAGCTCCTGTAGTAGATTATGCCACTGCTTATCCTAATAGAGAACCTGATGTTATTACTTATGTAAGCTATAAAGAACTAAAGAGTGGAGAAATAGAACTCTTTGGCAAGAAAGTTCCTACGAGTCCTCTTTCAAGTTATCCTAAAGCAAGGAGAATTGCAGAAATTTTGAGAAATTGGATTAAGGAAGGGAAGTTTTTACTTACTTCTCCTTCTGCTCCAATTCCTGGAGTTGAGTCTGGTGTAAGATTTAAACCTTTTAGTGGGAGAGAGCTATTGGGGGAGGTGACAAGTAAATGAGAACGGAAAGGATTGTATTACATTTTCCAAAGGAGCTTGTGGATAAACCAGTTATTGTAAATCTGGTTAAGAAATACGGCTTAGATTTTAATATATTAAAGGCTACTATAACTCCTGACGCAGAAGGAGTCATGGTATTGGAGATTACAGGAGAAGATGAAAATTTTACAAAGGGAATTGAATACTTAATAAATCTAGGAATTACTATTCAACCTTTGTCTCAAGACGTTATTTGGGTTGAAGAAAAGTGTGTGCATTGTGGATACTGTGTAAGTTATTGTCCTACAAAAGCTTTGAGTAGAGATGAGAAAACTTATCTTATAAGTTTTGATTCTCAGAAATGTACTGCTTGTGGGGTATGTGTGGAAATATGTCCATATAATGCTATGGAGATGAAGATTTTTGTATAGTGTTAGGAATAAGAGAGGGGAAAAACTCCCCTCTCTTATTTAAGAAGGATATGAGTAAGTACGTAGAGCGAAAGTACAGAGAGTTAATGAAGGCTCATGATCTTGCAGGTTTTAGAGTAAGGATTCATGAAAGTGATCTTTTTATTTTAGCTGAGAGGAATTTAAAAAAAGAAGCTGAAGATTTGGTTAGGGCTTATAGAAACCAGATAGAGGAATATATTCTCATTGATCCTCTATTTAAAATTACCTTAAATCCTCATAAAGTCAAAGAAAATGCTCCAGATATAGTAAAAGAAATGGCCTTTTGGGCTGGTAAGGTGGGAGTGGGTCCTATGGCTTCTGTAGCTGGTGCTATTGCAGAGTTTGTAGGAAAAGAGCTTCTGAACTATACTTCTCAAATAATTGTAGAAAATGGGGGAGATATATTTATATCTACAAAGAGAGAGAGAAAAGTAGCAATTTTTGCAGGAGAATCTCCGTGGAGTAATAAAATAGGAATTTTGATTCCTCCAAATACCATGTTAGGAGTTTGTACTTCATCAGGAACAGTAGGTCCTTCTTTGAGTTTTGGTAAAGCTGATGCAGTTGTGATTGTTTCTGAAAGCACTTTATTTTCAGATGCTTTAGCTACCGCTGTTGGAAATATTATCAAAAATCCGGAAGATATTAACCTGGGCTTAGAATTTGCAAAGTCTTTTCCTGAAGTAATTCAGGTAGTTATAATCTTCAAAGAGCATTTAGGAGTATGGGGTAGTCTTAAGCTTGTAAGATTGTGACTCATATTATTTCTATTATAACTCTAACATTCTCTTCTGAATTATTTATATCTACAATTTTTCCTTTAAAGTCAGGATTGTCTATGATTTTTTATATCTCTTCTGGAGAAATTTCTATTTTTTCCCGTATTTCTCACTGTGTATATTTGCAAATTTTAATCCCATTTTATTAGGGATAATGGGACATTTATGTTTACTATAGGTTAGTTGTTTTCTATAACGTTGATTCTTAAATACCTCCTTTTTCCCTTCTTCCACAAATCTTAGAATTTTATATCTTTCTTCTTTATTTTTTGCTTCTTCTAGATCTTATTTTGGGAAAAAGAATAAGTCTAAATCCAATATAGATGAAAGTAGCGGGCCAAAGTTTCCAGAAATCTTTTAATATTAGGAATATTAAAGTTACTGGCAAGCAAGGATAATCCTAAAAAATAAAAATAATGCTCCAAAAAACTCTATTAAACGTGCTATTCCTCCTCTAAAATTCTTAAAGCCTCTTGAACAGAAATTTCACCTTTTTCTAATTTCTCAATTATCCATTTTACTTTTGTTTTAGGTTCTTCCTCCTCTTCTGTTATAAGGCCAAGATTTCTCAAAATATTATCCAACCTACTTCTTACAGTTGGATATGATAATTTAAGAATTCTTTCCATTTCTTTAACATTTCCACGGGTTTTTAGAAAGAGTTCTAAGAATTCTAGTTCTTCAGGGGGAAGACTTGCTAATTTATTGACCCAAAAATCACCCTCTATTGTTATTTTACATTCAGGGCACTCTAATTTCTTTATTGTCATTTCTTTTCCGCATATAGGGCATTTGGGAATATAATAGGGCATTTTTACCTCCTGTTAAAATTTCAAATAGTATTTTATAAAATTTAAATAAAAAAATCAATAATATTAAAAATTCTTTAATATTTGTAAAAATTTTTATTCGGATCTTAAGGCTTGAATAGGATCAAAATTGGCTGCTCTCATAGCAGGTAAAACTCCAAAGATAAGCCCAATGAGAAGAGAGAATAGAAAACCTAACATTAATGTGAATAGAGATAAGTTATAAGGTACATCAAAAGCGCCTAATATATTCCCAGAGATAATTGATAAAACAATACCGATAGATCCCCCAATTAATCCTAAAAAGGCAGATTCTGTTAGGAATTGGATAAGAATATCTTTTTTTCTTGCACCCACAGCTTTTCTTATACCTATTTCTTTATATCTTTCTGTAACAGAAACTAACATTATATTCATAATACCTATACCGCCTACTATGAGAGATATACCTGCTATTCCAGCTAAAGTCAAAGTTAAAATATTTAAGATTTCATTCATGGCAGATAAGAGATCTTCTTGTTTTGCTATAACGAAGTTTAATTTTCCTCTTTTTTGCTTTAGTACAAATATTAGCTTCTGTTTGTACATTTCTAAATTTTGGCTATCTTTAGTTTGGACGATTAAGAAATTTAAACTTTGATCGCCTCTTAGCATTAAAGCGGTGGTAAGAGGTATGATTATTCTCGAATCTAAATCCCCTAAATTTTGGTTGTAACCTCTTTCCTTTAGAATTCCTATTATTCGAAAGTTATAGTTCCCTATTTTGAGGTTTTGGTTAATGGCCTCTTTATAATTTTTTGCTATATTTTTAGCAATTTTAGGTCCTACAATACATACTTTTTCTTTAGAGTACTGTTCGTAGAGGGTAAAGAATCTTCCTTCAATAACCGAATCTTTATTAATGATTAGACCATCGTTGTCGGTACCTTGTACTGAGGCATCTATAGGAAAAATCTTATAAAGCACATTGTAGTAAGAGGTAATAAGAGAGGAAATAAGAACTTCGTTTTTAAAAATGTTTCTTAAGTAAATTAAATCATTGTATGTAAAAAATTGCGGAATTCCACCTCTACGAGTTCGTGGATTTTGATTTCTTAGAGAGTCAAAGGAACCTCCTGTTTCATAGGAAGTTGGAAAGATAAGTAAAGTATTACTGCCTAAATTTTCTATTATTTGAAGAGTTTGATTTTTGGCGCCTTCTCCTATGGAGATTAATAATACTACCGAAAAAACACCAATAATAATTCCAAGAATAGTTAAGAAAGATCTTAGTTTATTTGATCTTATATAATGGATAGCTAGTTTAAAATTTTCTTTAAATTGAACTTTTATCATATCTCATTGTAATAATTTTACTTTTGCATTATTAGAAAGCTTATCTAAAGGGGAAATAATTACAAGATTGCCTTCCTTTAATCCTTCTTTTACTTCTATTTCATCGAGAGTCATATCCCCTATAATAACTTCTTTTTCTTTAGCTTTTCCATTTTCGTATAAAAATACATAAGTTTTGCCTTCTTTAAAAAGTACTGCATTTAGAGGAATTGTGAGAACGTCCTTCTTAATTCCTATGTTTATTGTAGCTGATATATTCATTCCCTCAAAGAGTCTTTCTCCTAACTGGGGAAGAGGAATTGTGATCTCGTAAGCATAAGAGCCATCCTTATTTAGAGAGGGGATTCGATTTATGGAAGAAACTTTTCCTTGCCATGGATTCTGATCTAATGCGTCCACATTGATTTTAGCTTCTTGACCTTCTTTTATTCTTAGTATGTTGTTTTCGTCTACTCTTAATACTGCAACTAATGATTTGGGGTCGATTATTACAAAAGCAGGATTATTATTAGGTAAAGAAAGGTTAAACATACTTAATAGACTACTAAAATTACCTAATAAGTTATTAAAATCTATTGAATTTTGATTAGCTTTTACACTTTCACCGGGAGCTATATTTATTTTGCCAATTATTCCATCTATGGGCGATTTTATAATTCTTTCTTTGTAAAGTTCGTTTAAAGAATAATAGTAATTTTCCAGAGTCTTTATTTGTTCAGGAGATATTTTTACTCCGCTGAGTTGAGGATTGATAGAAGTTAAGGCACTACTAATTTTTACTAAATCTATAAGATTTTTAAGTTGTTCAATTTGTTTTTTTAGGTCGTCTGCTTCGATTACTGCAAGGATTTCTCCCTTTTTTACTTTGTCTCCTACTTTGACCTTTATTTCTTTAACGATACCAGAAACTTTAGGGTAAAGTTCAATCTTTTTAGCAAAAGAAAGGGTCCCACTAAGGTTAAGGTATATGGGAAGATTTTTTCTGTTTACATTTACCACATGTACAGGAATAGTATTATTAACTTGATAATAAATAGTTATACTTATGGCTATTATTAATATTGCCACAATAACAATTTTTTTCATTTTTTATTACCTCTTACTTTTCAATTTTTTCTAAGAATTCTCGTAAAAATTCTAAGTACCCTTTGGTCCATCCTGCAAAGTTCTCCAAATTACTAATAATAATTTTATCAT
>CALHTV010000221.1 GCA_938039765.1 uncultured Dictyoglomus sp.
GAGTGAAGGACGTACACCACATACATGTATGGCAAATTTCTACTAAAGATCTTCTTCTTTCTGCTCATATAGTATTAGAAGATCAAATGCTTTCTCTTGCTGAGAAAATTGTAAATGAGGTTAAGAAAGTTCTTTCGGAAAAATTTGGTATTCACCATTCTACTTTGGAAATAGAGTCTGAAAGTTTAAGTAGGGAAAAAGAGTGTAGATGTGAATACTGATGTTTAATTTCTTACCCACCACTAAAGAAGAAGTAAACCTAAAGGGTTGGGAAGAGCTTGATGTAATAATCATAACAGGGGATGCTTATGTAGATCATCCTTCTTTTGGTGCCTCTGTTATAGGAAGATTTCTTGAATATCATGGTTTTAAAGTAGGTATTCTCCCTCAGCCCGATTGGCGAAATAAAGAGGAATTTAAGAAATTGGGAAAACCAAGACTTTTTTTTGGAATCACTGCTGGAAATGTGGATTCTATGGTGGCAAATTATACGCCAAATAAGAATAGAAGGAAAGAGGATGCATATACAGAAGGGGGAGTTGTAGGAAGAAGACCTGATAGAGCTACAATTGTATATTCAAATGTAGTTCATGAATTATATCCTGATATACCTATAATCCTTGGAGGATTAGAAGCAAGTTTGAGAAGATTTTCCCATTATGATTTTTGGGAGGATAGGATAAGGCATTCGGTTCTTCTTGATTCCAGAGCAAAAATTATTGTCTATGGTATGGGAGAAAAACAAACTTTGCAGATTGCTAAGATGCTCTCTCAAGGAAAATCATGGTATGAAATTTATCAAATTCCTGGAATTTTATACTCCTTAAGTGAAAAAGAATTCTTAGAATTTTTTAAAAATAAAGATTATATTATGCTTCCATCTTTTGAGGAAATTTCTGAGGATAAGGAGAAGTATTGGGAGTTTCAGAGACTTCTTATAGAAGGAATAAAAAGTAGAAAAATATTGGTTCAACGAGATGGTAAAAGGTATCTTATTCAAAATCCAACTCCCAATTATACTTCTAAAGATTTGGATTTAGTTTATGCTCTTCCTTTTCAGAGACTTCCTCATCCCTCATATAAAGAGAAAATTCCTGCTTTTGAAACTGTTAAAACATCCATAGTATCCCATAGAGGATGTTTTGGAAGTTGTACTTTTTGCTCTCTTAATATTCACCAAGGTTGGCAGTTAATATCTAGAAGTGAAGAGTCAATTTTAAGAGAAGTTTATAATTTAACAAAACATAAGGAATTTAGAGGTACAATATCTGATGTAGGTGGTCCTACGGCTAATATGTATAAGTTAAAATGTAAGATTCATGGAATGCCTGGATCTTGTCCTACTCGAGATTGTCTATATCCTGATATATGTGAATATCTGGAAATAGATCATTCTGCTCAGCTTAAGCTTTTAAGAAAACTCAAGGAAATTCCTAAGGTAAAACATGTTTTTATAGCTTCTGGAATAAGATATGATATTGCTTTGAGAGATGAAGAGTATGTAAAGGAGATTATAAAAAATAGATATATAGGAGGACATTTGTCTGTTGCACCTGAACATATAAAATCTCATGTTTTAGAAATAATGAAAAAGCCTAAGCTTGAAGTTTATGAAAGATTTATATCAGTTTTTAATAAGTATAAAAAGATCTTTAATAAGGAGATTTATGTGATTCCATATTTTATTTCAGCCCATCCTGGAGCTACATTAAAAGATGCATGGGATTTAGCTATGTATGTAAAAGGGTTGGGACATTATTTAGAACAGATACAAGATTATACTCCTCTCCCTTTAACTCCAGCGTCTTGTGCTTTTTATACTGAGCTTCATCCCGAAAGAAAAGAAAAAATTTACGTGGCAAAAAGTTACGAAGAAAGAAGACTTCAAAGAGCTTTAGTACAGTTTAAGGATAGGAAAAATCAGGAATTTTTAATAAAAAGTAGAAAGAAATTACCTTTTAATTTGGAAAATTTATTTAAAAAGTGATATCCTTCTATCAAGAGAAAATTTAGGGGGGTGACTTTATGGATAAAAAGGGAAAATATCTTTCTATAGGGTTAAGTTCCTTCCTTATTTTGTCTCATGCTCTGTTAGGAAGTGAAAAAGAATTAACAATAGGGAGAGATTACGAGGAGTTTTTCAGGAATAATACTTTAGTATCTAAAAATCTCTCTTTATCTGTAAGTCAAGAGAAGAAAATACCTAAAGTAATAGATGTAGGAATTGCTAAAGAAGAAAATATTAGAAAAGCAGTAAGAACAGCGGTGGCTCTTGCTGGAGGAATGGATTTTATTAAGCCTGGTGATACAGTACTTATAAAACCTAATGTTAATTCTGATGATCCTTACCCAGGAACTACCAATCCTCAAGTTTTAGCTGAAGTTATAGCTATGGTGAAAGAAAAAGGAGCAAAAAGAATAATTGTTGCTGACTCTTCCGGTATTCCATGGCCGAATACTTTAAGAAATATGGAAAAAGTAGGTATTTTAGATGTGGCTAAGAAGATGGGAGTGGAGGTTTATGCTTTGGATAATATGGAATGGGTGTGGGTAAAGCCCCAAGGCCTAAAATACTGGACTAATGGGTTTAGAATTCCTAAGATAGTAAAAGAAGTGGATCATATTATAAATGTGGCTGTAGTAAAAACCCACTCTATAGCTGATTTTACTATGTCTTTAAAGAATTTTGTAGGATTAATTCATAGGCAGGATAGAATGATTATGCATAGCTCTCGATATATAAAAGAGATGATAGGAGAACTTAATTCTGCTTTTAATCCTTCTCTAAATATTTTGGATGCTACAAAGGTGTTTGTAAGAGGAGGTCCTGCAAAAGGGGAAGAGAGAGAGGTCAATATGGTGATTGCCTCTTATGATAGAATAGCTTGTGATATGACAGGACTCTCTTTGTTAAAACTCTTAGGTACTACTGAGGCAATTCAGAATAAAAATATGTGGGAGCATCCTCAGATAAAAAGAGCTATAGAGATAGGAGTTGGGGTAGATAATCCTGAGCTAATAAGTTTAAAAGGCTCAGGGGTAGATATAGAAAAGTTTTTATCGAGGATAAAGTAATAAAATTTAACTCTAAGGGGGCTTATGATATATTTTAATAAATTACGAAAATAAGAAATTACAAAATGTGTTAATATAAAGAGGAGGGGGGTTCCAAATGAAAAGATTAACTTAATACAGCTTCTTTTGCATGGGGGAAAGAAACAGGATATATAGCATATTACACAGATTCCTTTGCTTGTGGTTATGGTTTATAAATCTTTTTACCTTCTCACTGCCTCTAAAGTTATGGTGGAAGCTAAAATTATTTATATAGGTGGAACGGGGGCCTTTGGATTTGCTTCTTTTTCAGGAATTGAAAAAGTATGGAGCGTAGAGGATGTGATACCTAAAATTATCTCTTTGAATGGTTTGGCTGCTCCAGGTATAAAAGCTGCAGAAGTTAAAGAAGTGATAGAGATTTTAAGTTTTATTAATGATTTGAATACTCTATCCGATGCTTTTACTCAGCTTCTTTCATCAGGAAAAGCAAAAGAAACAACTATTATAGATATTTGGGTATTATTTTTTGGCATGAAAAATAAATTTAAGTTATAATAATAGTTATAATAATTTA
>CALHTV010000222.1 GCA_938039765.1 uncultured Dictyoglomus sp.
AAAGTATAAGGTTTATAAGCCCAGAAATTCCAAAAAAGAACAAACCTTGAAGGATAAAAGAGTCAGTAAGAGAGACCACAACCCTTTCTATATATGGATAAAGAATAAAGACAAAAACCAAGTTAAAAACTAAATCAAAAGACTTAACTATAAAGCCAAAGATAGTATTATCCCTCAAATAATTTTTAGATTTTTCAAAATCTTCCTTTGTAATCAAATCCTTAAAAACAGGTAATATTTGACTATGAGCTTGAGCATATCTTAAGTTTCTCCAGGATAGATAAACCTGAAATAAAGCTTTACCTACAAGCAGTACCAAAAATATCCAAAGAAGCATGTGTTACCTCCTTAAATAAGTCTTGTAAAATATTATACTCTAAATATAGGGCTTAAAAAAATTTGTATAATATTAAAAAATCCTTATTAAGGTGATTTAAGATGAGAAAGAAAAAAATGATTACTATAAAAGATATAGCTAAAGAAGCAAATGTCAGTCCCACTACTGTTTCCAATGTTATTCATAAAAACTATAAACACGTATCCTTAGAAACGATAAAAAAAGTTGAAAAAATTATTGAAGAGAAAGGGTACATTCCTAACATGATAGCCCGCTCTTTAGTAAAACGAAACTCTAAAATTATCGGAGCAATTAACTGTTTAATACCTTCTGAAAGAGGAAGCTTTATACAGGATCCTTTTCATACAGCTTTCTTAGGAGGCGTAGAAAAAGAACTGAGCCGGAGAGGTTATTTTATCATGCTCCGTACAACAAATGAAAAGGATGAGTTAATAGCCCTCCTTAAGAACTGGAACTTAGATGGTGTCATAATGACGGGTATATTTGAGGATGAGATATATGAAACTTTGAAAAAAACTGAAATTCCTGTAGTATTGATTGACAGTTATGTAGAAGATGGAAAATTTTTAAAAGTTGGACTGGAAGATTTCAAAGGAGGATATTTAGCTACAAAGTATTTAATTGAGAAAGGACATAAAAATATCTTATTTGTATCTCCTAAAATAAAGCCTAAAGGAGTTTTAGAGGAAAGATTAAAAGGATACAAAAAAGCTTTAGAGGATTTTAATATTCCTTTTAAAGTCGATAATATTTATGAACATAGTACAAAAATTGACGAATGTATAACGTTAGGAAAAGAACTAAGTAAAAGAAATGATTTTACTGCTATTTTCGTTACAGCAGATATTATGGCAGCAGGTATAATGAGTGGACTTCATGAAGGGGGAGTAAGAATTCCAGAAGATATATCTATAATTGGCTTTGATGATTTAGAAATTAGCTTAATAACTTCCCCTAGGCTTACTACCATCCATCAGGATGTAGAAAAAAAGGGAGTAATAGCAGCAAGAATGTTAACCGATTATTTGGAAGGAAAACCTGTAAAAGAGAGGTGTGTAATTCTACCTGTAAAAATTGTGGAAAGGGAAAGTGTAAGAGATTTGAAGAGAAGTTGAAAAATTTGATGTATTTTGTAGAAAAGAGGGGTTTTTATTGGATTTTTAAACCAATTTTTCCTTTTTTATTTAATTGAATTTATTTTTAAATTGTTTTTAAATTAAATTACGTTTAACGTTAAAGTAAAGTTTTATAAAAATGAAAGGGGGCGTATATAATAATATTAATAAGTTTAACGTTAAACCTAAATAGAGATCCATTTGGTACATTTTTCTCAAAATTCAGTAAATAAGGAGGGCATTAAAAAAATGAAAAGGTTTATTTTAGCCATCTCAATACTCCTCTTCCTTTTTCTTGTCTTCACTTTAGCAGATGATGAATTCATTGTAGCCACAAAATTTACTGGACAAGATGGAGAAGGATATTGGGGTCCCTATGGTCCAGCCTATACTATTAAAGATGGTATGTTAATATTTGATTCTAGTATACCTAACGCATGGATGACCTTAAACTTTAAAGATGACTTTATGGAAGCAGAAGACTATAGATATGTGGTAATTACTGTAAAAGCCGATGATCCTAAAGATGCTCAAAATGTTTTAGCAACCTTTGGAAATTTGAAAAAAACCTTCAGTGATTGGGGTATTAATTTGAGTACAGAGTTTACTACTTATATTATTGATCTCAAAACCCACGGCCTTAAGAATTGGGGAGACGGTACTAAAGCAGAGCCTGATTTTGCCCTCAACAAGCATAATGCTAATAAAGCAAAAATTTATGTACTAAGTATAATCCTCACTAACGATATAAGTAAATACAAAAATTGATAAGAGTAAAAGGAGCCTAATCTCATGAGAAAAATTTTAAATGTTATTTTAGTATTTTCACTATTAATTTTTCTCTGTGGAAATACAGGACTTGCTCAAAAAAGGATTATTTTGAAGCTTGGAATATGGCCTGAACCAACTCTTAAAAGTGATGTATTAATGTTTGAAAAATGGAAAAAAGAGTTTGAAAAAAAGTATCCTAACGTACAGATAATACCAGCCACATACAAATATTCGCCCGATACCTTTATACCACTGGCTGAATCAGGAAATCTCCCAACAATCTTTGAAACTTGGTTTACAGAACCTCAAAAATTAATAGCAGGAAAATTTGTAAAAGATATAACAAACGAACTAAAGAAAAAAGGATGGGATAAATTAATGAACCCATCAGTAAAACAGATCCTTTCTAAAGATGGAAGAATATACGGAGTACCAAGAGATGCGTACGCCCTTGGAATGTATGTAAACCTTGAACTTTTTGAAAAAGCAGGTTTAATGAATCCTGATGGTACTCCCAAATACCCAAAAACTTGGGATGAGCTTGCTAAAACAGCAAAAATCATAAAAGATAAAACAGGCAGTGCTGGCTTCTGTTTACTTGCAAAAGACAATGCAGGAGGATGGCATTTCACTCAAATAGCTTGGAATTTTGGAGCAAAGCTACAACTGCAGAAAAATAATAAATGGTATGCCAATTTGAACTCTCCAGAAGTAATCTCTGCACTGAACTTTGTAAGAGATTTAAAATGGAAATACAATGTACTTACTGATGATCCAACAAGTGAAGACTGGGGTTCAGGCTTTGAAGCTATAGCTACAGGTAGAGCTGCTATGTACTTAGGAGCTCAAGATGCTGTAAATCAACCAACTCAAGTTTATGGCATGTCATTAGATAAACTTGCTATTGTACCTGTTCCTGCTGGTCCTAAAGGACATCAATATTCCCTAATGGGTGGAACACCCTATATGTTTAGCGCTAAAGCTACTTCCGAGGAAATTACTTCTGCTTTGAATTTCTTAGAAATTATGGGGAAAGCCCCTGTTGTTACTTCTGATTCTTTAGCTGGTATGAAAGCTGACGCAGAAAACAGAGTAAAAAACGGAGTTCCCGTAATTCCTTCCTTTCCTGCATGGATTGCTGAAGATTGGTTAAAAGCCCAAGAAAATATTGTTAAACAGTATAGAAATGTGGATATGAGACTATATAACGACTATTATAATTGGATAAAGAAACCAAATGTATTAAAATCAGAAGAGCCATATTTAACCCAAGATATGTACGCTGAACTTACAAAAGTACTACAAGCAGTAGTCAGCGATAAAAATGTAGATATAAAAAAGCTACTTGATACAGCAAATAATAATTTCCAAAAATTACTAGATATGTACGTAAATAAAAAATAAAAAAGAGGGGTACTAAACGTACCCCTCTTTACATTAACTTTAGGAGGATTAACCTAATGCGTAATAAATATAGAAAAAACATAGCAGGATGGTTAGTAATGCTTCCTTCTATTATTCTTTTTACTTTTTTCTTATGGGAACCTCTTATAGCAAGTGTGATCATGTCCTTTTATTCTGCAAAAGGTATCAGGTTAGAAAAATTTGTCGGATTTCAAAATTACTCAGAAGTTATTCAACATCCAGATTTCAAGGCAGCCTTTTCCAATACTTTTGCCTACACTTTTTGGTCCATAGTTATTGGATTTTTGGTACCAATAATTTTAGCAATAATTATTAATGAAATTATTCATTTTAAAGGGTTTTTCAGATTATCTATCTACCTTCCCAATGTGATTCCTGGACTTGCCGTTGCTATTATGTGGCTTTACATTTACAAAGCTGGCAAAACTGGACTCTTAAATATAATTCTAGGAAATTTAGGAATTGCTCCACAAGCATGGCTTACTAAATCTCATTTAGTAATCCCTCTCATTGTCTTATTCATGACATGGAGATCTGCAGGAGCCACAACATTAATATATCTAGCAGGATTACAAGGAATAGATCCTGAACTTTACGAAGCAGCAAGTATTGACGGTGCAGGCCTTTGGGCAAGATTAAGGTATATAACTCTCCCTCAAATATACAACTTAGCAAGAACCTTATTAATCCTCCAAATAATTTTTGTATTTCAAGTATTATACGAACCTTTAGTATTAACCAATGGGGGGCCCAACAATGCTTCTACCACTCTTATGCTTCTTGTTTACAAATATGCTTTTGAAAAATTTGATTATCCCAAAGCCACATCAATCTCTGTAATGATTGCCTTGATATTAATGATGCTAACCACCCTATACAACAAAATTATTAAAGAAAATGAAATGTAATGTGGAGGTCTCTAATGAAAAAAAGCTTTTTAAAGAAGGATTATGGAATAATTAGGAGCTTTGATTTAAAAAACAAAACAGTAAAATTTTTATATTTTATTCTTCTTTCAGGTGCTCTATTAGCAGTTTTCATAGCCATATTTCCTATTATATGGACTATACTATCTGGTTTTAAAGATTTAAAAGAGTTTGTAAATGAGCCTAAAATTTTTCCAAAATCCTACCATATAGGCAAATTTATAGAAACTTGGAAAATCTTAAATTTTGGTAAGTTTTATATAAATTCCTTTATCGTAATATTAGGAAGTATATTTTTTGCTGTTATTAGCAATGGTCTTTTAGGATATACCCTCTCAAAAATTAGACCAAAAGGTTATAAGTTAATAAATTTTTTGCTCCTTTGGAGTTTAATGATACCTACAACAACTAGCATTGTTCCTTTATTTATTAATATTGTCAAAATAGGCTTACAAGGCTCTTTTATTCCTCTATGGCTTTCCGCAGGAGCTAATGCCTTTTTTGCTATTTTATATAAAAACTTCTTTGATTCTATCCCTCAATCTATCATTGAAGCAGCAAGAATAGATGGATGCACCGAATGGTCTATTTTTTTTAAGATTGTTTTTCCTTTAAGCTTTCCTATAAACACAGTTATCACTATATTTACTATTACTAATGCTTGGTCTGATTTTCTTCTTCCTTATCTCTTATTAAACAATACTGGAAAAGAGACTGTCATGGTAAGACTATTTCAATTTAGAAATAGCGTTGCGACCGATGTTGATATCATAAGAGCAGTTACCTTTTCTATAATTCCGCCAATTATTCTTTTTGCCTTCTTCCAAAGGTATATGATGGAAGGAATAACTAAAGGTGGAATCAAAGGCTAAATTTAATAGGGAGGTGTCTTCATGAAATTCTTTAAGTACTTAATCCTAGGACTACTCTGGATAATAATAAACCTAAACCTCATTATTAACTATGCTCAAAACACTTCAACACCTAAACTTATAGTTTATGAGGCCCCTAAAACTATGAAGCCTGCTTCTGATGTAAAGGTAAAAGTAGGTGGACATGAGATTTTTGTATATGATATTCCTGTGAATACTAATAGAAAATGGATGGGAAACACCGAAATGGTTCTTTCTTCAACACCTATGTGTTATTTTGATTTTGACGGAAGTAGATTAAATATAGAAATCAGTACTACAAGAGAGATAAAAGCATGTAACATTTTACCCACAGCTTACAATATAAAACCTATCATAAATGGGAAAAAGATAAGCTTCTATATAGAAGAACCAGGATTTTATACTGTAATATTTAATAATTCTCCTGATAGAGCTCTTCATATATTTGCAAATCCTATAGAGGAAGATGTTCCTGATAAAAATGATCCTAATGTAATATTTATTGAACCGGGAGAATGGAGCATCGATAATATACCTTTAGAAAGCGGGAAGACTATTTACATCTCTGGGGGAGCTGTCTTACATACCACTATACATGGTACTTTAGTAAAGAATATAACTATTAAAGGTAGAGGAATCATTGATGGGAGTATATGGAAAAATTGGCTCACTCCAGGAGAATATGCAAGAGTTCCTATCAATTTAAGAAACAGCAAAGGAATAAGCATAGAGGGAATAATTATAACTAATCCTAATGCTTGGGCTTTAAATCTTTATGAATGCGAAAATACTATTGTAAAGAATGTAAAAATAATAACTGCAAGACAAAACGGAGATGGTATTACTATCCAATCCTCCAAGAATATAAATATCTCTGACTGTTTTGTAAGAAGCTGGGATGATAGCCTGGTAGTAAAGAACTATTCTACAGATTCAAAATTTATAAACTTTAACAATATTCAAATATGGACTGATTTAGCCCAATCCATGGAGATAGGCTATGAAACCAATAAAGGTAAGAAAGAAAATGCA
>CALHTV010000223.1 GCA_938039765.1 uncultured Dictyoglomus sp.
TCGGTAAAAAAATATCAAAAAGCGAATTAGAAAAAAATCCTCATCTACTTTATGTACCGGGAGGAGGTAGAAAATGTAACAGTGAATGTATTTATAGCGATAATCATGAAGAAATAGTTAAAGAATACTGGGAAAGTTATGCTAATGGTTACGGCGATAAGGTATATAATAAGGCTTATTTAGGATTAAGAGCTTTAGCCTTTGAATTAGGTGAAGAAAAGTTCGATGAATATATAAGGAGATTGCATGAGGAATATAAAAGTAAAGTCATTACTACTGATGATATAAAAATTAGTTTAGAAAAGTATAGCGGGAAAGATCTAAAAAACTTTTTTGATAATTGGTTTTATTCTAAAGCTAAGGTAGATTATGAGATCACTAAGGTTTATACTACTTATAATAATGGAAAGTATATAACCAGAATCTATATAAAGAATAATGGAGAGATATCTTTACCTTTTGAAGTAAAAGTAATGGCTAGAAATGGGGAAGAGAAGAAAAAGATATATGATGGGGTGATGGATTATATAGAAATTGAGACTAATAATTATCCAGAAAGGGTAGTTTTGGATCCAGATTCTAAAATACCTGATGCAAATAGGATTAACAACTGGTATCCTCGGAAGGTTATTACTACATCTAAAAAAGAAGTTCCTTTAGATGCTTATGTTTTACGTTATAATGATGTTCCTTCGATAAGTATTGATCTAAGTACAGGCGAAATTTCATATGTTTCTTATTGGATTGAGTTTTATGATTTAATGAATTTTTATTTATCCTTAGAAGGTTTCTATCAGGATGGTCATAAGGGACTGAATTTTATATATAAACGCAATCTTACTCGAGATGACAATTATGCTCTTCAATTATTATGGATAGACCCGGATATCTTTGTGGGAAGATTTTCTTTCACAAAGAATATATGGAAAAAATTTGATTTGGGAATAAGTGGAAATTATTGGGATAAGGCATATATTTTGGAAGGTTCTCTTTCCTATAATGAATTTTTAAACAATAAAGCATATCTTAATTTTAATATTATAAGATTATCAGATTATTATTCAAAAGCCCTATTAAATCAATGGAATTTTAGAATTGGTTTTTCAGGTTTAAAGGCTGACATGTATAGTCTTGAGTGGGGTTTAAGTAAGTTGTTCTTAGTTTTTCCCCAAAGTTATTTGAACTTAACTGCAAAGATGGGATATTTAGGTGGTAACCCAACTTTAGAAGAGATGTTTAATCTCTCAGACTTTAAATCTCTTAAGGAGGATTATATTGGAAAGGTAAAGTTTTCATTATTTGCCAATTGGAATCTTCCCCTTCTTAAAGATCAAGAACTTAAGTTTTTTAATTTAGCTATACTGAGAAGAACAGAAGGAAATATATTCTTAGAGTTTGGAGGAGTATGGGATAGCTTAAATACTATTGACAAAAATGGTTTGAACTTAGGTTTAGGTTTTGAATTGGTTAACAAATTTATTACCTTTTTTGATATACCTGTAAACTGGTATATAGGATATGCTTTCCCTCTCTGGCAAGGGACTCCAAACCCAAATGAAAATGGTAGATTTTACTCTTATTTGACCTTAGGTTTTTAAAAAATTTTCTAAATAATTAAAAAATATTCTTTTCAGAGGCTGGGGTAGAGAAACCCAGCCTTATTTTAATTATTGTCCTTAAAGAAATACTTTTATATAATTGGAGTTAAAGAAATTTTGAAAAAGGAGAGGGATAAGAGGATGAAGAGGTATAATCCACAGGAAATAGAACCTAAATGGCAAAAGAAGTGGAGTGAAGACAAAATATATCATGTAACGGAAAGAGAGGATAAACCTAAATATTATACGCTAGTTATGTTTCCTTATCCTTCTGGTGATCTCCATATGGGCCATATGAGAAATTATACCATAGGAGATGTCATAGCCCGTTTTTATACTATGAGGGGCTATAATGTGCTTAATCCAATGGGATGGGATGCCTTTGGACAACCTGCTGAAAACGCTGCTATTAAACACAAAGTGCATCCTAAGGAGTGGACTTATAAAAATATAGCAAGAATGAAAGAACAGCTTTTCAAAATGGGGGTAGTGTATGATTGGGACAGAGAGGTGACAGCTTGTTCTCCCGATTACTATAAATGGACCCAATGGATATTTTTAAAACTTTATGAGCGGGGACTTGCTTATAGAAAGAAAGCTCCAGCTAATTGGTGTCCAAGCTGTAAAACAGTACTAGCAAATGAAGAGGTCATTGATGGAAGATGTTGGAGGTGTAAATCAGAAGTAGAGAAAAGAGAATTTGAACAGTGGTTCTTTAAGATTACCGAATATGCTGAGGATCTATTAAAGGATTTAGATACTTTAGAATACTGGCCTGAAAAAGTTAAATTAATGCAGAAAAATTGGATAGGTAAATCAGAAGGCCTTGAATTCTATTTTGAAGTTCATGAGACAGGGGATAAGATTTATGTTTATACTACAAGACCAGATACTATTTATGGAGTAACTTTTGTAGTGCTTGCTCCAGAACATCCTTTAGTTGAAAAGGTGACAAAAACTGAATATTTAGAAGAGGTTAGGGAATATGTAAGAAAAGCTAGAAATAAAAGTGAGTTAGAAAGAATTACCTCTGAAAAAGATAAGACAGGAGTATTTACTGGAAGTTACGCAATACATCCATTGACTAAGGAACTTGTGCCAATTTATGTGGCTGATTATGTTCTAGCCTCTTATGGAACAGGAGCTATTATGGCTGTCCCTGCTCACGATTCAAGGGATTATGAATTTGCAGTTAAATATAATCTTCCTATTATTCCGGTTATCACTCCTGATCCTAATAAAGAGGCAGTCTTACCTTATGAAGAAGAGGGGATAATGATTAATTCAGGAGAATATAATGGAATGAAAAGTTCCGATTTTTGGAAATTAATTGTAGATAAATTTGAAAAATTGGGGTTAGGTAAAAAGAAAATTCGATACAGGTTAAGAGATTGGCTTATCTCTAGGCAGAGATATTGGGGAGCTCCTATCCCTATAATCTATTGTCCTCATTGTGGTATTGTTCCTGTTCCTTATGAAGATTTACCTGTAGAACTTCCTGAGCTTTCCGACTTTGAGCCTACAGGAACTGGAGAAAGTCCTTTGGCAAAAGTTCCAGAATTTGTGAATACAAAATGTCCTAAGTGTGGAACTCTTGCAAAAAGAGAAACAGACACCTTGGCTACTTTTGTTGATTCTTCTTGGTACTACTTTAGATACGCTGACCCAAAGGATGTTAAGGACGACCGAAAGATTTTGGATAAGTGGAAACTACTGATTCCGCCTTATCCTATTGCTGGTCAAACAGACTTTTCCAAACCCATTGCTTTCTATT
>CALHTV010000224.1 GCA_938039765.1 uncultured Dictyoglomus sp.
TTGAGTAGATATAAGAGTTTTTAACAAGAAGTTCCCTATATTCTACCGGAATAAAACTAATTATAATAGCATAAATAAATATTAAAAAAAGGCCTCCGAAGGCTACTTTTAAGAAAAAAGCAGGAAGAGTCAACAAAAGATAGGATAGAATAAAGGTTATAATAAAACTTGATATGTTAGAAGGTAAGTTGAAAGGTATTTTAATATACTGAGAGTATATAGGAATTAGAAAAGAAGAAATAGATAAAGCAATTATAAGGGATACTATCAGAGCAAGTCTATTTAAAAATATCTCTTTTAAACCTTTTAAAGTTAAACCTATAACTGTAATTGCGCATATCAAATCAAAAAGCATATAAGCTCACTCCTCAAAATACAATATAACTCGCAAAGCTTCTCCACTTAGCCCTGTAAGTATAGCCTTCTCTATTTCTCTTAAAGAAAACTTATGAGAAATGATTTTTTCTATATTTATTCTTTTTTCTTCAATAAGAGCCAAAGCTCTAGAGTTGGTATAAGGATTTACAAAAGAGCCAGTAATAGTTAGTTCTTTGGAATATATTTCATAAGGAGAAATAGCGATATAATCACTTAAAGGAGCAACCCCAAAGATTAAAACTCTTCCACCTCTTCTCATGTTTTCAATAGTCAACTTTACAGTATCACCCTTACCTACGGCTTCTATACCCACATCAACACCCCTTCCTTGGGTAAGATCTTTAATTATCTCATCCACTTTTTCTTTCAAAGGATCTATAACATAAGTTGCTCCTAATTCTTTAGCCACCTTTCTTTTACTTTCTATAGGCTCTACTACTACAACTTTTGAGGCTCCATGAATATAGGCAAGTTGCATTAATATAAGACCTAATGCTCCCCCTCCTACGATTAATACCGAATCTCCCAATTTAATCCCAATCTTTTCAATCCCATGCAGTGCACAAGCTACAGGCTCCATCATAGCTGCCTCTAAAGGTGAGATATTACTAGAAAAAGAATAAAGTTGTTTAAAAGGAACCTTACAATATTCTGCAAATCCTCCATTAACATCTACCCCTATTGCTCTTAAATTCTCACAAAGATGAATCTCTCCTCTCCTGCAATAATAACAATAACCGCATGTTATATTAGGATCTACTGCCACTAAATCTCCTTCTTTTATACCTTTTACCTTCTCACCTATGGCTATAACTTTTCCAGAAAATTCATGTCCCCTAATAATACCCTCTTTCCCATAAGCCTTACCTGCAAAAACATGAAGATCTGTTCCGCATATTCCCGACGCAAGCACTTTTATAAGAACTTCATCCTTTTCTATAGAAGGAGTAGGCACCTCCTCAAGCTGTATCCTTCCATCTTTCCAAAAAGCTCCTAGCATCTTTCTTACCTCCAATTAATTAAACCTTTACTTTTTTATTTTACAATTTAAACTTATTGTAGTAAAATTGTAAATTGTAACATAAGTTAACTTAATAGGTTCCCCCAAATAAATCTCTAATAAACATAATTTCTAAAGGAGGGATTAAGAAATGAAGTATAGGAAGATGGGAAAACTTGATGTAAAAGTCTCAGTGTTAGGTTTTGGAGCAATGAGATTTCCTACTGTAGGCGAAGAATCAAGAATTGACGAACCAAAAGCTATAGAAATGATAAGATATGCCATAGACCATGGAGTAAACTACGTAGATACAGCTTACGGATATCACGGTGGGCAAAGCGAAATATTAGTAGGAAAAGCCTTAAAAAATGGATATAGAGAAAAAACATATTTAGCTACTAAACTTCCTGTATGGTTGGTTAACAAAAAAGAAGATATGGATAGACTTTTAAATGAACAACTTAAAAAATTAGATACAGATCATATAGATTTTTATTTACTTCATGCATTAAACAAAGATTTTTGGCAGAAAATTTATAGTTTAGGAGCAATTGAATGGGGAGAAAAAATGAAAGAAAAGGGTTTAATAAGATATTTTGGATTCTCTTTTCACGATGACCTAGAAACCTTTAAAAAGATTATTGATACTCATGATTGGGATTTCTGCCAAATTCAATATAATTATATGGATATTGAATATCAAGCAGGAAAAGAAGGTCTAGAATATGCAGGAAAAAAAGGGATAGGCATAATTGTTATGGAACCCT
Organism: uncultured Dictyoglomus sp.; assembly: GCA_938039765.1. GTDB lineage: Bacteria > Dictyoglomota > Dictyoglomia > Dictyoglomales > Dictyoglomaceae > Dictyoglomus. Next base: position 2,146 of record CALHTV010000224.1, read on the forward strand.
TAAGAGGAGGAAGACTTGCGAGACCTCCTAAAGATGTGCAGGAATTGCTAGAAAAATATCCTGTAAAAAGAAGCCCAGTAGAATGGGCACTTCTTTGGGTATGGAATCATCCAGAGGTTTCTACTGCTCTTTCTGGAATGAGCACTTTAGAACAAGTTAAAGAAAATTTAGAGATCGCAGATAAAGCAGAAGTAAATATACTCACTCAAGAGGAGTTAGAATTTATAGAGAAAATAAGACTTGCCTTCTTAGGACGAAAAGCTATTGACTGTACTCAATGTAGATATTGTATGCCATGCCCATATGGAGTAGATATTCCAAGGAATTTCTACATATATAATGAGGGTATAAGATATGATGATTGGGGTGCTCCTAAATGGGAGTATAACAATGCAATGAAAATAGAAGAAAGAGCAAATAATTGCCAAAAATGTGGAATATGCGAAACCAAGTGTCCTCAAGGATTGCCTATAAGAGAACTCTTAGAAATGGTACATAAGACCTTAAGTTATTAATACTCACTTTTATTAAAGAAGGGGGGAATGAGCCTTCCCCCTTCTTTATAATTTTAAAAGTTAAAAGCTGAGGGACATATATCTTTCAAGATACATTCTTCACAATTTGGATTTTTGGCTTTACATACATTTCTTCCATGATGAATCAATAAATAAGAGAAATTTGCCCATTCCTCCCTAGGTACAATCTTCATAAGGTCCTGTTCTAACTTATCTCTGTTTTTCTGGGTACTCAATTTAAACCTTTTAGATAGTCTATCCACATGAGTATCCACTACTATACCTTCATTTTTTCCATAACCTGCTGATAAAACTACGTTTGCTGTTTTTCTAGCTACACCTGGAAGTTTTATAAGTTCTTCCATAGTATCTGGGACTTTTCCATTATAATTTTCTATTACTATTTGGGCACAACTTCTTATATTCTTAGCCTTTGTCTTATAATAATTAATTGACTTAATATCCTTTTCTAATTCTTCTAAAGGAACTTTTAAATAATCCTCAGGAGTCCTATATTTCTTAAAAAGCTTATCAGTCACCATATTTACCCTCTCATCAGTAGTTTGAGCAGATAATATGGCGGCTACTAAAAGCTCCCAAGGGTTAGAGAATTTTAAAGCAATTTTAGGCTCATATAAAGTTTTTAATCTTTTCAAAATCTCTTCTACAAATAGGGTTTTATTCATAAAAATATTCACCTCCACAATAAAAACTATTAAAGTTTAACATAAACATGTATAATCAATGTAGTTATAACTTAAAAGAAAGGAGGCTTCAGAGTGGAAGTAAAAAAAATCCTTAAAGAATTATCTAACTTAGATGCTCCATCAGGTTATGAATTTAGAGTGATAGAATACATAAAAAATCAAGCAGAGAAAATAACTAACGTAGATACTCTAGTAGATAATCAAGGGAATCTAATAGTAAGAAAAAAAGGAAACGGAAAAAAAATAGCCCTTTTTGCTCATACTGATGAGATTGCCTTTGTAATAACTAAAAAAGAATTTGGAAATTACTATCGTTTCCACACTTTTGGAGGAATAGATCCTAAAGTTGTTATATCCCAAAGATTAAGAATCCATACCCAAAATGGCCTTTCTTATGGCGTAGTCGGAATGTTAGAACCCCACTTGCAAACAGAAGAAATAAGAGAAAAAATTATTACCTTTGATGATCTTTTTTTAGATGTAGTAGAAAACTATAACTGGGTCAAAATAGGTGATTTGGCAACTTTTGATTCTCAAGCTTTTGAATTAAATGAAAGATATATTGCAGGAAAAGCTATGGATAACAGAACAAGTTGTACAACACTTCTTTATATTCTTGAACTTTTAAATCAATTCATAGTCAATGTAGATGTATATTTTGTTTTTTCTGTAAGAGAAGAAGCTGGTATATCGGGGGCAGTAAATGCGGCTTATAGAATAAATCCCGATCTAGCCATTATTCTAGATGTAACCCATGGAGATATTTACAGACCATCCTATCCTAAAATTGAAACAGGAAAAGGTCCTGTATTAGATATAGGTCCTATGGTCAACTATGAATACTTTGAAAAAATTAAAAACCTAGCTGAAAAAATCTCTGTAAATTATCAAATTGAACCTAATGGAGATCATAGCCACACTGACGCCGATAGCATACAAATTTCTCGGGAAGGAATTCCAACCCTATTAGTTTCTATACCTATAAGATATATGCATACCCCTTATGAAATAGTAAATATAAGAGATATTGAAGAAACTGCAAGACTACTTAGCTTTTTCATTGCAAGAGGAGGTGAATGAATTGTTCTTAAAAGAATTATCTGACATAAGCGGTGTCTCCGGATTTGAAACAAAAGTAAGAAGTTATATAGAGGAAAAAATAAAAGACAAAGTTACTTACTTAGAAACAGATAAGATAGGAAATCTTATTGCTTTAAAAAAAGGAAAAACAAATAAGAAACTTATGATAACAGCTCATATGGACGAGGTAGGATTCATAGTAAGTAATATCGAAGAAGACGG
>CALHTV010000225.1 GCA_938039765.1 uncultured Dictyoglomus sp.
TTGACAAATAAAATAATACCCTTTTGGCAAAGACTTATGGACAAAGAAAATGGTGGTTACATAGGCTATGTAGGATTTGACTTAAAACCTGACTATTATGCTTCTAAAAGTCTAATTCTAACCTCAAGAATTTTATGGTTCTTCTCCGCATCATATAATCAAATAAAGGAAAGCTCACTCCTTGATTATGCCTCTCATGCCTATAAATTTTTGATCGAAAAATTTTGGGATCTCCAAAATGGTGGATTTTATTGGATGGTAAATTACAAAGGTGATCCTATTGAAAAAAAGAAACATGTATATGGACAAGCTTTTAGTATATATGCTTTATCAGAGTACTATAAAGCTACTAAAGATAAACAAAGTTTAGATTTGGCCTTATCAGTATATAAAACCTTGGAAGAAAAGTGCAAAGACGAATATGGCTATAAAGAAGAATTTGACCAAGAATGGACTCCTAAAGAAAACAAAACTCTAAGTGATTACGGAATAATATGTGAGAGAAGCATGAACTCTCTTTTACATATTTTAGAGGCATACACCAATCTCTATACTGTTTGGCAAGATTTAGATTTGGAAAGAAATCTAGAAAATCTTGTAGAAATATTTAAAGATAAAATTTATGACCCAGAAAGTAACCATTTAAGAGTCTTTTTTGATCATAAAATGAACCCTATAGTAGATGCTGTTTCTTATGGACACGACATTGAAGCCACATGGCTCATAGATGAAGCGTTAAATTTTATTAAGAACAATAATCTAAAAAAAGAAATGAGAGATATTAATTTAAAAATCTCTAAAAAAATATTGGAAGAAGCATTTCAAGAAAACAGCCTACTTAACGAAAAAGTCAGAGGAGAGATAAACAAAGATAGAATATGGTGGGTTCAAGCAGAGGCTTTAGTGGGATTCTTAAATGCCTATGAGAAATCAAAGGATTTAAACTTTTACAGAGCTATTTTTGAGTTATGGGAATTTATAAAGAATTTTTTAGTAGACAAAAGAACTGAAGGAGAATGGTTCTGGAAATTAGATGAAAACTACATTCCGGCTCCTATGCCCGTGGTAGAACCATGGAAATGTCCATATCATAATGGAAGAATGTGTCTTGAAGTTATAAAAAGATTAACATGATATGAAAAAACAAAACCTATTCAGATCCCTAAGAAGCAAAAATTACAAACTATATTTTACAGGACAAGCTATTTCCCTAATTGGTACTTGGATACAATCTACTGCTATGAGTTGGCTTATATATAGAATTACTAATTCTTCAGTTCTCTTAGGTACTACTGCCTTTTTATCTCAAATTCCTAATCTATTTTTATCTCCTTTTGTAGGAGTTTTTCTAGATCGTTTTAGTAAACACAAGATATTAATACTTACTCAAACTCTGCTTATGCTACAAGCACTAGTGTTAACTATACTTACTCTTTCAAATAATATACAAATATGGCATATTCTTCTACTAAGCCTCATATTAGGCATTTTAAACGCTGTTGATGCTCCTGCGAGACAGTCTTTTGTCATAGAAATGATAGAAGATCCTAGAGATTTAAACAATGCTATTGCTCTTAATTCTTTCTTATTTAATGGAGCCAGACTTATTGGACCAACTATAAGTGGATTTCTTATTGCCCTATTAGGAGAAGGTCTCTGTTTTTTGATTAATGCTATAAGCTACCTTGCAGTTATTATAGCCTTATTATTTATGAACATAGAAGCCAAAATTTTAACAAAATCTAAAAATATTTTTAAGGATTTAAAAGAGGGTTTCTATTATGCTTTTAGTTCAATAGTAGTAAGGTATATATTTATTTTTATAGCTTTATCAAGCCTTTTGGCTTCACTATATAGTGTACTTATGCCTGTATTCGCTAAAGATATTTTAAAAGGAGGTCCTGAAATATTAGGTATACTTACAGGAAGCATAGGAGCAGGAGCTCTCATAGGTGCTATATATTTAGCTGGAAGGACAAAAATTCAAGGAATTGAAAATACCATAGCTTACTCTTTTGGAACAGCAGGAATAGGACTTATAATTTTCTCGCTATCAAGAAGCTTATATTTATCCTTGTTTGCTCTTTTTATAACTGGGTTAAGCTTTATGCTAAATGCAGTTTGCAGCAATACTTTGATCCAGTCTGTTATTGACAACCAGTTTAGAGGAAGAGTCATGAGTATATACGTTATGTTCTTTATGGGAGCAATGCCTATAGGAAGTTATTTAGGAGGATATTTAGCAAAACAAATAGGAGCAGTAAATACTGTCTTGTTAGGTGGTATTGTATGTTTAATATGCAGTATTAGTTATAAACTTAGATTACCTATTCTGAAGGAATATGTCTATCAGATACTTAATAAAAAGGGGATAAACTAATTTTTTAAGATATTACAAATTCTCCTTCTTCTAATTTAAATTCTGTCGTTTTTCTACAAAAATCTACACTCACTCTTTTTATTCCATCTTTATAATTACAATTTAAAAACTTAATTCTTAAATACTGATCATTATTCCTTACAAAAGTTGAAAACTCAATGAGATTGTAAATTCCTTTTTCATAATCCCAGGATACACCATCATCCTCGTAATACAAAAATTTTCCTTCTCCTGGATAAACTTTAAGATACAAAACACTCTGCCTTTTCTCTCCTATATAATTCTGTAAATCCCACATAGGAATGAGTGCCCCTTCCCTAACAAAAATAGGAATTTTATTCAAAGGAGCATAAACCTTTACTTTACAATTCCCTCTAAATTTTTTTCCTGTATAGAAATC